>JALOQX010000462.1 GCA_025459265.1 Pirellulaceae bacterium
CCAGCGGCACGTCGGTGCGGCGATCCTGTTGAGCGCCGGCCAGGGCTTCATCCACGCCGCCCAGGAGCCGCCGGGCGATCTCCTCGGCGCGCGTCAGCTGGCGCAATTGGCGCATCCGCTCTTCCGCCTGCTGGCGGAAGAGCAGATGTGGAGACTGGTCGCCGGCGGCGCTGACCCAGATGAGCACGGCCAGGTCCTGTCCATGACGTTCACGCAGCGCGACTCGGACCGGATGCACGAAATCGGCGTCAACGGTGGATTTGCCTTCCAGTTCCTGCACCGGACAGGCGAAGTTGATGGCGGTCGCCACGAGCCGGGCTTCATGGTCCCAGAAGAAGAGCGTTTCGACAGCGTGATCTTCGTAGCCTTCGATGCCGCGAAAGTTGTCCACGTCCGTGCGACCATACATCTGAGCCGTGCCGTCGGCGTAGACAGCGCGACGGTTATGGCCGACCACCGCGTGGCCGAGACCCCAGCCCACCGCACCTGGACCCCGGTTCCGCCAGGCTCGCGCAGCCACGTCCGCGACCCGCTCGACGAAATATGCGGAATACTCGGCCGGCGGCAGAACATCCTGGTCGGGCAGATGATACTTGCCTTCTTCAAACACGGGACCGGTGTGCGTGTGCGTCGCGCTCAAGAACAGCTTTTGCACATCGACGTCCGGCACGAGTTCGGCCAGCCGTTGCCGGACCTGCGCGACGATTTCGGCCGGAAGGTAGCAGACGTCGCAGGACACCATAAGGGCCTGGTCGAGCGACGTCGCGCCCTCCCGTGACTCGAGGGCCACCGCCGACGCCTCCAGCGGGGCATCGATCGTGGTCGCGATGCGCGTGTGCATCTGGCCCTGCAGGGCAATCGGCCGCGGGTGCGTGATGTCGACAACCGCCGTGCCGATAAGAAGCTCGGCGGCGGCCGCGACACTCGGGCCGCAAACAGAAACCGCGATCAGTCCCAGAGCGATTGCTTGTCGTACAGGTCCCATGGTTCACCTCGGTGGACGGCGAGTGTCTCGGCTTCTTCCTATTGCACGATGATGCCCCACATTGTGCCACAGCGGTACGACGAGTGCCACCGCGCAGCGGCGAGTGTTCTTCGCGCCTGAATGCGCCCAGGGCCGGCGTGATCGCCCGCCCGCGGGCCACGGGTGGTTCGAGCGAGGTGGCCTCACGGAGGCACGGGGACACAGAGGAATCGTCAGCGTCCGAGGATGTGATGGTCCATCGGGGGCTCCCAACCTCGTGTGTGCATCAATCCACCGCCAGCGGCGGATCGACGTGCACCGTCACTTCGTTGTCCGATGCGGCACGCCGCAGCGTGACCGTATAGCGCCCAAACCGATAGCGGATTTCATCGTCCTGGGCCAGCCACGCCTGATACTCGGCGACGGCCTCCGGAGCGGCGAAGTCGTCGGTCAGCACAAATCGTCCCTTACCCGTCGGTACGACGCTCACTCCTCCATTCCATTGCCCCGCGAGTCCGCTGCGCACGGCCAGTGGGCCCCACGCAACGCAGACCGCGCCCTCTTCCACACAGCGTCGGATCGCCGCCACGGTCTGCCCGCTCAGCTGCTTACCCGTGGGAAACAGCACGGGGATCTCACGCAGCCGATCATAATCCACCTGATCATCGAACACGACGACGCCGCGCAGGGGAACGAAGAAGGGATGCAGGGCGGCCGCGTCCGGGTCCGAGGCATAGGAGGGAGTCACTTCGTCGTGGTGGCGCGGATCGTCGCGCGGACCACGCGGGCCGAGTTTGAAATACGCGAGAGCATCCCCGCCGGTGCGGCCGCGCGTCAGCACATTCCAAAGTGCCAGCCAGGCGCGGGTGTCGTCGTCTCCCTGCAAGGTCCGCGATCCGTAGAGTCCGGGCACCTGCCACGCGACCTGGCCGAAATCCCCATCCTCGAACCGCACGATGGCCACGTCCGGCCGGACGTCACGGAACGTCCACGGGCGGTGGTGGCTGGGCAGGTACGTGCGGCAGAATCGTTTCAGCATCTCGCCGTGGGGCGTCAGTTGATAGCGGTTTTCGCGGACGACGTTGACCAGCGCAAAGGGGGTTCCCTGTCGCCCGGCGGGCAAGAGGTTGTAGCCCGCTCCCTCGAGATACACCAGGTCCGCACCCAGCCAGTAAGCCAACAGCAGGTTGCTCTCCACTTCGGCCGGCGGGTGACCGGGGATCAGTTGGAAATACCACATGTCGCAGTCCACCCACAGGTCGCGGCCGTATTGCAGTGCTGCGCCCAGGCCCACGGCCAGACTGACCGGGGAGTAGAATTCCTTGCATATTTTGGGGCACGGTGTGAAGCCGGCGCGAGCGGCGGTGTGCAACAGGTTGGGCCACACGTGCGTAGCGACGACGCGGGGAGCGCCTGCGTCGCGCGTCTTGGCCGCCAGGTGCACCAGCGCGTCATGCGTACTCTGCCAAGCCTCCGGGAGCGAGCGAAATCCCGTCGGATCGGCCAGCAACTCGCTACCCTCGGCCGGCGCGAACTCGGGATGCAGCAGGCGAATGTGCGCCAGTTCGTCGAACACCACACCCTCGAACCGCGCGCGACTCGCCGCGCCGGCCTGCACGGAGGACGGTTGCGGATCACGATGGTGACAGGCCAGGGCGAAGTCCAGGCCGAGCCGTTCACACAGAGCGATCAGGGCCGCGGTCGTTTCCGCTTCGGGCCGTTCACGGCTGGGCCGGTTCGCGACGTAGAAGTTGACGAACCCGACGCCCAAGTCGCGCAGGGCATGTTCGACGGCGGGAGTGACAGGGAGCTGCGACGGCAACTCGATCCCGACCCGGAACGATGCCGGGTCTCCGGGACCCAACGCCGCGGCCACCACGAGGGTCCACAGCATCCGTATCACCCCCCGGGTTGTTCCAGCACGGGAAACTCGACGCGCACGACCGTCCCCTGTCCCGGTTCACTGCGAATCGTGCAGGTTCCGCCGAGCAGACGGGCGCGTTCCCGAATGCCTTCCAGCCCGAAGCGGTTTTCCGTCACACGGTGCTGGTGGAAGCCACAGCCCCAGTCGCGGACCTCCAGTACGCCGCCGCGTTCACTTTGCGTGAGTTCGATGTGGACACGGTCGCTCTGGCTGTGGCGGCAGGCGTTGGTGAGCGCTTCCTGAGAGATGCGGAACAGCGCGTTTTCCAGCGTCGGTTCCAGCCGACGAAAGGCGACCTCGTGGTGATACTCGATGCGGGGCGATCCCTGCGCCGTCTGGAGCTGCGTCACCATGTCCTCGATCGCATCGACGAGCCCGAACTTGTCCAGGACGGGGGTGCGCAGTCGACTCATCACACCGCGCAGCTCTGCCGAGGCGCGCCGCACCGCCACCAGGGCGGCCTCGCAGGCC
>JALOQX010000180.1 GCA_025459265.1 Pirellulaceae bacterium
CGGCATTTCGAGGGGCCGCCGCGCCGCCCAACGTCCGCGAATCGCCCCCCGCCCGGCGCTGCCGTCCCGCACCGGCTCTCCCCCCGGCTGAACCAGGCTGCTGCAGCGATCCAATACAGGCGTGCCATCCCACGCCAGTGCCCCGAGGTCGAATCCATCGACTTGCCGCGGCCGACCGACAGGCGCTGGCCGGTTGGGGATCCCTGCCGAGGTGTGCTACGATCCTCAACAGACCCACCCGGGCGACCGCGTTCTGACCATCGCCGCCACCGGCAGGCAGGTCTGGTCAGGAGACTCCATGCACACCATCGACTACGTTGACCCCGAGGCGCGCCACGTGCTGGTCCTGCGGAACCCCACGGCCGGCGCGCGGGCGGACCAGTCTCGTGTGGACCACCTGTGCCGGCAACTCGACGCGGCCGGACTGGTCGTGACGCGTGTGGCTCACGCGTCCGAGCTGGCCGAGATCCTCGCCGAACTGCCGGCCTCCGCCGTGCGCGCCGTCGTCGCGGCCGGAGGAGACGGCACCGCATCGGCCGTCGCCAACGGGACGCCCGTCGCAACGCCGCTGACCGTGCTGCCGCTGGGCACCGAGAATCTGCTCGCGCGATACCTGCAGTACCCGTTCTCGATCGAGGCGCTGACGCAGACCATTCTCCACGGCGCCACCGTGGCGCTCGATGCCGGCCAGGCGAACGGGCGGCTGTTCCTGTTGATGGCCAGCTGCGGATTCGACGCCGACGTCGTGCGCCGGCTGCACGGGCAGCGGCGGGGCAATATTCGCCATCTCACGTATGTCAAACCGATTCTGGACTCGATCCGTAGTTACAGCTATCCGGCGGTGCGGGTGTCCTGTCCGCCCGATCCTGTCACTTATGTCGCCCGGTGGGTTTTTATCATCAACCTGCCCCAGTACGCAGGTGGACTGCAATTGGTGCCCGAGGCCGTGGGAAGTGACGGGCAGCTGAATCTGTGCTTGTTCCAGCAGGGCTCGTTCTTGCGCGGGCTGAGCTACCTGCTGGCCGTGCTGCAGGGACGGCACCGCCGGTCCTCGGAAGTTGTGCACCAGCCGGTCCGGCGGATCCATCTGGACGCGGACGCGGAGGTCCCGTTTCAGCTGGACGGCGACCCCGGCGGCGTCTTGCCGCTGGACGTGACGGTGGTTCCAGGACGCCTGCGGCTGCTGGTCAGCCAGGCGTGGGCGGTCGGGCATGGGTTCCGGCATCACGCGTGCCGAGGCGGCGACGGGGCGGCGACCCAGGGCATGGCGGCAGGTACGAAGGAGAAGGCGGGCCCATGAGTGCCATCGAGAATCCAGCCACCATCGAGAATCCAGCCACGGTGGGCCCCTATCGGTGTGGACCCGGTTGTCCCCTGCTGCTGATCGCCGGCCCGTGTGTTCTGGAAACGGCCGACCTGGCGTTGGACATCGCGCGCTTCCTGCAGGCGACGGTGCAGGGGCTGCCAGTGAACCTCGTGTTCAAGGCTTCGTTCGACAAGGCCAACCGGACGAGCCTGGCGGCCCCTCGCGGCCCCGGTCTGGAGCGCGGGCTGGAGATCTTGCGGCTCGTCCACACGCAGACTGGCCTGCCGGTGACGACCGACATCCACGAATCGCCGCAAGCCGGACCGGTCGCGGACGTCTGCGCGCTGCTGCAGATCCCCGCGTTCCTGGCGCGTCAGACCGACTTGCTCGTCGCCGCCGCAGCCACCGGCCGGGCCGTGCACGTGAAGAAGGGCCAGTTCATGGCGCCTGGGGACATGCGGCACGTGGTCGACAAGCTGGCCGCCGCCGGCTGTCGTCACGTGCTGCTGTGCGAGCGCGGGACGTTCTTCGGCTATGGGCGGCTGGTCAACGACATGCGGAGCCTGCCCCAGATGCAGGCGTTGGGAGTGCCCGTCATCTTCGACGCCACGCACAGCGTCCAGGAGCCGGGCGGACTCGGCGCGGCCACCGGCGGCAACCGGCACATGGTCGAACCGCTGGCCCGGGCTGCGGTCGCGGTCGGCGTGGACGGTATCTTCTTCGAGACGCATCCCCAACCGGAGGCCGCGCCCAGTGACGGGCCCAACATGGTGCCGCTGCAGGAATTTCCCGCGCTGCTCCGCCGCGTGCTCCGCGTGCGGGAGGCCGTCGAGAGTATGCGGGCCCAGCCAGGGGCGGTACACTGAATCAAGGAGAGCAACACCTGTGATGCATTCGGCATGTGATCAGGCACATTTCCGCGCGGCGCGACCGTCGTTGGGCTGGGGCTGCACCGTCCTCATTGTGGCGGCCGTCGCCGGGTGTCGCCCGCAGGCGCCCCCTGGCAGCGCGACGCCCCAGCCGTCGGCCGCCACACCGAAGCTCGAACGGGATCATTTCGCGGTCGCACTCGACTTCCTCAAACAGCGCGACGAACACAACCTGGACCGGGCGGCCAACGAGACGAGCTACCATCTTAACCGGTGGATTCAGGACCAGACCGGTGACCCCCGCTGGACCATCGACCGCGACGTGCTTGCGACTCTCCCCGACGCCATCAGGCGGGCCCCCGCCACCAAGGACATGCTCTCGGACCGGGCGCTGACGGCGCTGGAATTCCACACCCGCGACGTGCTGTTCCTGGAGGAACATCGCTGGTTGCGCGCCATCGCGCAGTGGGCTGCTGAGCAACCGATCCCGCCCGACCTCAACACCTGGATTCTGGAACGCGGTTTGTCCAGCAAGACGGCACGGCAACTGGCCGGCTGCGTCGCGCTCTTCGACTGGACCGTGCGCAACCTCCAGCTCGAGGAACAGCGTCCGTACCCGAAGCCGACCACGGCCGGCCCGTTGCTCCCGACCCAGGCCGACGCGGCCACGGCCGACTGGCCGCCACCCATGCTCGGACTGCCGGGTCCCGGCTACGACAAATATCCCTGGCACGTGCTGCTCTACGGGCGTGGCGACATGCAGCAGCGGGCGCGTGTATTCCTGCTGCTGCTGCGACAGCTCCGCATCACCGGCGCCATGCTGTCGATCGACCAGCGCACCGGACGCGCTGAAGAATGGCTCCCGGCAGCGCTGCTCGACGGGCAACTCTATCTGTTCGATACGGCACTGGGGCTCCCGATCCCCGGGCCGGGCGGGCGTGGGATCGCCACACTCGCCGACGTCGTGCAGTCCCCCCAGCTGCTCGAGGAGCTCGACCTGGGAGACAGGTATCGCTATCGCGTCCGGCCATCCGACCTGGATCAAGTCGTGGCTCTGATCGACGCTTCGCCCGAATCCCTCTCACAACGCATGCGGCTCGTCGAACAACAGCTGGACGCCACAGACCAGATGATGCTGAGCGTGGCCGCGGGAGGTGTGAAGGCCGAGTTGTCAACGTGTCAGCACCTGAAGGACATCCGGCTCTGGGCGGTCCCGCTGGAGGCGGCCATGTATCGACAGGCGTACGATGCGATGCTGGCCAAGAGTCCCGAGATGCAGTGGCAGGAATTCCTGGAGCACGGGGTGTTCGAAGGGCTGAGCGTGCTGGTGCGCGGCAGGCGTCAGCATCTGCTGGGCAATCTGGAGAAACAGGACGAGACGCCCGGCGCCACATCGTACTACCTGTCCGCACGCATGACCGACGCCCAGATTGAAATCATCGGCACCAATCGCGACGTGCAGAAGGCGCTGGGACTCGAAAAGACGCTCGACACCAACGAGCGGCAGTGGGAGCAGAAGCTGACCCAGGTCAAACGGCTGCAGGTCGAGTCCAAGGGGCATGCGAGCTACTGGCTCGGACTGCTGCACATGGAGCGGGGCGAGTTCGACGTCGCCGTCAATTGGCTGAAGGTCCGCACGCTCGAGGCCAACCCCGAGGGACCCTGGACCCACGGCGCGCGGTATAACCTGGCGCGGTGCTACGAGGCTCTGGGACGCCTGGATGAAGCCCGGCAGCTCTTCCTGATCGACGAATCACCCCAACGGCACGGATGCCTGCTGCGTGCCCGCCAGCTCGAAGCGGCCGCCGCCGCGCCGGCCGCTGCTTCTCCCGACGAGTCGGCGACCGATGCCGCCGCCGCGCCGGCCGAGACCGACTGACGGCGCCCGTCTGTATTTCGAGCCAATCCGCACCGAAAACTCCGGAACGGACCGGGAGGTCCGTCCCACAGCGAGGTTGTCGGAACGGCGCTTATTTCCAGGCGAAGGACTCGCCCGTCAGACGCTCGAATGCCTCGACGTACTTCTCGCGCGTCTTGGCGACGATCTCCGCGGGCAGGGCAGGGGGGGGACTGTTCTTGTCCCATTGTGATTCGACCAGCCAGTCGCGGACGAACTGCTTGTCGAACGAGGGCTGCCCGTGTCCCGGCTCATACCCGTCGGCAGGCCAGAACCGCGAACTGTCCGGCGTCAACGCCTCGTCGATCAGAATCAGCTCACCATCACACCAGCCCCATTCGAATTTCGTATCCGCGATCAGGATCCCCCGCTCGCGGGCATACTCGGCGCCCTGTTGGTAGAGCTCCACGCTGCGACGCCGCAGTTCCTCCGCCGCGACGGAACCGGTCAGTCCAGTCATCTGCTCAAAGGAGATGTTGATGTCGTGGCCCGTTTCTTCCTTGGTGGCCGGTGTGAAGATCGGTTCGGCCAGCTGTGCACACTGCGTCAGTCCCGCGGGCAAGGCGATTCCACAGACCGTGCCCGTCGCCTGGTACTCTTTCCAGCCCGATCCATCCAGGTACCCGCGGACCACACACTCGATCGGCACGACGCGACTCTTGCGGACAACCATGCTGCGGCCGGCCAGTTGCTCCAGGTCGGTGCCGGGCGGCACCAGCGCCGGCTCCACCTGGCTGGCCAGGACGTGGTGCGGCGTCTTGAGTCGCTCGAACCAGAACCGGCTCAGCTGCGTCAACACACGGCCCTTGTCTGGAATGCCGGTGGGCAGGACCCAGTCGAACGCGCTGATACGATCAGTGCTGACCATCAGCAGGCGGTCCCCCAGGTCGTACATGTCCCGGACCTTACCGCGTCGGACCGGGATACCGGGAATCGTGGTACTCACCACCGCTGGATTCATCGCATCTGCTCCTGAGGCCCGAGGTACGCATCGTTGTCGGTGAGGGAGTATATCAGACGCTGCGGACGCGAACAGCCGGCCACGGTCCGCCCGTGCCGGCGCTTGAAGCGTCGTGGGTCGTGCGGTACACTCGCCGACGAACTGGCGCAGCGGAGGGGCACGCGAGGCAGCAGGGCCGGTTCGCGAGGTGGGGTGTCGAGGATTCGTGCATGGGTCAGATGGTTTTCTATGCGCCGACGTCGGACTCGCTCCCGCCGCATGCGCTGGAACAAGCCTATTTGGCCGGCGTCGAGGCGATTCCCTGGCGCAGCTGCAATCGCTGGTCCGATGGCACGCTGTGCCTCGAACGCTCGGTCTCGGAATCGGGCAGCCTGCACATCCTCTGGCTGGTGCCGGGTCACGGACAGCGCGTGCTCTCCACGTGTACGCTCATGGAGCGTTCCGAGCCGTACCACCTGGCCACCGAACTGGCGCGGGGCACGCTGCACCGAGCGCGCACGCTGGTGGCGGAGTCAGCGGCGCAGCAGGTGGCGGTGCCGGAGCGCATCGAGCGCTGGATGGCCGAGGCGGTGGCGGCCTTCATCGAGGCCGCCACCGTGCCGTCTGCGGCCGACGGCGCCGCGGCACGCTCGATCGCGCGGGCCTGCGATGTGATTGATGCCATGTGCCGCGACGTCCTCCTGGAGCGGATCCGCGCGGTGCGGGAGGCCAGCGGACCATTGTCGTCCCTGCTGGCGGCGCGGCTGGAGTTGGACGAACCGGATGACGCGTCCGGCCGGTATCTGCACGGCGTATTCCAGGCGGTCAGCCTCCCTTGCCGCTGGGCCCAGCTGCAGCCGACGGAGGATGCGCTCGTTTGTGACACGTTAATGACACAGATCTCCTGGTGCCGCGCGCGAGGGCTGCCCGTGTTTGCCGGTCCGCTGCTGCAACTCGACGCCGCGTCACTCCCCGCTTGGGTCACCGCGGCCGTCGGCAACTACGAACGATTCGAAGCGGCGGCGCGACAGTACGCCCAGGCGATCGTCCGCCGGTTCCGCGACTCGGTCGACGTGTGGCTCTGCGCCGGGCGGCTCAACCTGCCAGGGAGGACGGAATTCTCCGAGGAGCAGCGGCTGCGTCTGGCCGTGGTGATGATCGAGGCTGTGCGCGAAGGTTGCGGCCGCAGTCCCGTGGTCATCAGCTTTGATCAGCCCTGGGCCGAATATCTCGCGGCTGTCGATCACGACCTGTCCCCCTTGCATTTCGCCGACGCGCTGGTCCGCGCCGAACTGGGGATCAGCGGCATCGCGCTGGAAATGAACCTCGGCTACTGGCCCGGCGGCTCACTGCCACGCGACGTCCTGTCGGTCAGCCGCCAGGTGGATCGCTGGAGCCTGCTCGGCATGCCCCTGCTCGTGTTCCTGAGTCTCCCCAGTCGCGTCGAGGAAGATCCGCAAGCCACCGCCGACACGGCCGTCACCTGCCGCGATCGTGGCGTGCCCGCCATGCCCGCCATGGACCAAGGTCTGGCAGTGCAGATCATCCCCCTCCTGCTGGCCAAACCGGCCGTCAACGCGGTCGTGTGGAGCCAGTGGAGCGACCAGCGGCGTCATGAGTTTCCTCATGCCGGACTGCTGGATCCGACCGGTCAGGCCAAACCGCTGCTGGCGGACCTGGCCACGATTCGCCGCGATCTGCTCTCCTGAGCGCGCCGGGCCGCCCCCGCTGGCTTGCACTGCGCGCGGGCTTGGTGCAAGCTAAGTGCGGAGGTTCCCAGTTCATGCTGATCTTCTTGCTGCGGCCCGCGGCTCTGCTGTGCCTCGGAGTCGGACCCCTCGGGTTGCCGCTTGCCAGCGCGCACGGCGCGGCGGATACGGCGCAGGCGCCACGCAGCGAGCCTCCCGGGGCGGACGAGGGTATCGCCCTGCAGGGCGAATACCTGGGTCGCGTGCAGGCCGTGGACGGAAGGTCCGTGCCCTTCGGCGTGCAGGTGGCCGCCTGGGGCGGCGCGACGTATGGGGCGATCGGTTACCAGGGCGGCCTGCCGGGCAACGGCTGGGACGAGGAAACCGCCATCATCTGGTCCGGCACGCGCGAGGCGGACACGCTCGTGTTCACGGGCCCCCGCGGCACGCTGCTGTTGGACGCCGGAGGGGGTCGCGTGATCGACTCGCGCGGGCAAGCGGTCGGCGAGGTGCGGCAGGTGCGACGCGAGAGTGTGACTCTCGGGGCGCCGCCACCTCCCGGCGCCATCGTGCTCTTCGACGGCACCAGCCTGACGAAATTCGAACAGGCCAGTTTCACGCCAGCAGGCTGGCTCGCGCCCGGCGCCGTCACGAAGCTGCCCGTACGGGACTTCCGGCTGCACGTCGAATTCCAGGTGCCGTTCCTGCCTCACGCGCGGGATCAGGCCCGCGGCAACAGCGGCGTCTATCTGCAGCGGCGCTACGAAGTGCAGATCCTCGATTCGTTCGGCATGCTGCCCGTCGACAACGGATGCGGGGCCCTGTACCGGCAACAGGCGCCCGACCTGAATATGAGCTTTCCACCCGGAGCGTGGCAGACCTATGACATCTACTTTCGTGCCGCGCGGTGGAATGCCGACGGCCAGAAGACCTCGCCGGCCGTCGTCACCGTGCTGCACAACGGCGTGCGAATCCACGACCGACGCACCATCGTGACGAAGACCGGCGCGGGACAACCGGAGACACTCTACGACGGTCCGATTCTGCTGCAGGATCATGGCGACCCGGTGCAGTTCCGCAACGTCTGGCTCGTGCTCAGCGACGCGTCCCTCGAGCGCGGCGCGGCGCAGAACCCCGAGGGCGCTGCGACGGCCGGCTGTGCGTGCGACGGCGGAGAGCCTGGCCATGCCGCCGCGTACCCCGCCGCAAGCTCCAGCTGCCTGCCGCGATTCGCCACGCGCCGCGCCGCGCGATGAACCGGCAGGACCGTCGCCGGGAGGCGGTCAGCTGATGCGGCCAAGCGTCACCAGGCACATGTCGTCACTCTGCACACCCTGGCCGATAAAGTCGCAGACGTCCTTGACCAGCGTTTGACCGATCACCGTCGGACGCCCATCGACCGCCGCCACCTGCCGCCGAATCCGCTCGATCGTGTAGAACTGGCCCTCCGCGTTGACGGCATCATTGAGTCCGTCGGTGTAGAGGGTCAGCGTGTCCCCCGCGGCCAACCGCACGGAGGCCGCTTCGTAACGGAGATCCTCGAGAATCCCCAACGGCAGCCCGGTCACATCCGCACCAGGTTCCACGACGCGTCCCTGCCGGGTCCGCAGCAACGGCGCCATGTGCCCCGCGTTAGCAATCGACACCTCGTGCGCCGCGGCGTCCAGCAGCACAAGCACGGCGGTCACAAACCGGTCCAGGTGCATGCGACAGAGCCGCCCGTTGAGCATGCTGATCGCGTCCGCGGCATTGCCACCGGACGCGAGGCAGAAGCGGGCTTCGGCCGAGAGCTTGGCCATCAGCAGCGCGGCAGCGACCCCTTTGCCCACCACGTCCGCCACGATCACCGCCAGGCGGCCGTCGGGCAACCGCAGGTAATCGAAGTAGTCACCACCAATCTGCAGCGCCGGGCGGTAGAAATCGAAAAACTCGTATCCCGGCACGTCCGGCCGGCTGTCAGGCAGAAAGCCCTGCTGCACTTCGTTGGCCAGCGTCAGGTCACGCTCGATCACGCGCTGACGCAGCGCCGTCTCGTGCATCTGTGCGTTGTCAATTGCGATCCCGGCCTGCGCGGCGACCGCCAGCAGGACCTCCAGATCCTCCTGCTGAAACCGCTTGCTCTGCTTGACCGTATCGATCTGCAGAACGCCCATCGAGTTGCCGAGACTGTCGATCAAGGGCGCACACATCATCGACCGGATGCGAAAATCGGCAATGCTCTGCGCCTTGTTGAACTCCTCGTCCATCATCACGTCGGCCGACAAGATCGCTTCCTGCGTCTCCATCACCTTGGTGACAATCGTGCGACTCACCCGGATCGTCTCCGTCGTGTCCTCGCGCCACGCGCGCGACCAGCGCGGGACCAGGGTGCCGTCGGGATTGCGCAGCGCGATGAAACCGCGATCCGCCTGGACGAAAATCTTGAACAGGCTGTTGAGCACCTGGGGGAGGACGTCATCCAGCGCCAAGGCGCGGCCCAGGTTCCGGGTGATCTCGAGCAGCGCGTTCAGTTTGGCCTCGGGACTGGCCGTCAGCTGCAGGGCCCCGTGCGCCGACGAGACACCCACCTTGGACATGATCGTCGAGTTGCTCGAGTCGGCATCGTCGTCGACAAACAGGATCCCGCCTTCCGGACTCGGCGCGTCGCTCATGTGAAAGACGAACTCCAGGTCGCAGAACCCGAGCTTGTCCTGGTCCTTGAGCGGTTGCGGCCCCCCCTCGGGATCCACCCGCACGCCGTTGAGATACGTGGAGTTGCGGCTCTGCAGGTCCTGCACGAAATACTCGCCATCCAGGCAGGTCAGGCGGGCGTGGCGGCGACTAATGCTGGCCGCATCGATCACCAGGCTGCATTCCGGGTGCCGCCCTACCACGAACTCTTCCTGCTCGCCGCGTAACGTGATGGGGTGTATCGATTTCGGATTTCCACTCGACCGCAGATGCGCCATGGCATGCCACCCTGGGAGATAGACCGCCGACACCGGCGTGCGCCGCCGATTCTAGTTCGCCTGGGGGTGAACCGTCAACGTGCCGCAGCGACCCGCCCGTAAAGGGCCCTTCGCGCCACGCGGGAACGCCGACAGACGCGGACCTGCCCCCGTGTTTGACAGGATGTACAGGATGCACAGGATGATCGATCCCGCTGACTCGCGCGCGACGGACCGGATGGGCCTGCGACTGAGCCGGTTTACCGGCGGCTGCGGGCGCGGTGCCGACGGCCCCTTATGCCTGTCACATCGCCGGCCAAACCCACGTCGCGCCCAGCGCGGCGTGCCGTGTGGCACGGGTGCACGTGCCGGCCACCGTGCGCAGCGCGGGCCGCCGTCCGCCTGACGGCGGACTCCGGCCCTGTGGTGAAACAGCTCCGTCCCCCCGTCCTGACCTTGTCCCCCTATAATCCTGGGGACTTGACCCGCCGGTGCCGCCCGTCATTCATACCGCGCCATGACGGCGGCCCCGTGCTTGACGTCGGCCAGGCGGTGCAGTTTCTGGCCGGCGGATTCCAGCTTCCAGGAATGACACCACAACTGGGATGTCCCGACCGGGTCGGTGATGTAGGTGCGATCAACAAAGGCGTCCGAGGCCAGGTACTCGGGCGTGGCCTTGCCGGTCTGCGCCGCCGTGATGTCCGCCGCGGACTCCGATGGCTCGAAGGTCCCCTCCGGCACGTCGCGGTCGGGACGGCAATCTCGTGCCTGGGTTTCATACGTTCAGTCCTCGCATGTCCACCGACGGTCACACTCTTGGTTCACCCTCGAGTCCAGTCCTCGAAGGGCAGGTTCCGAACCCGCTCGAAATTGACCGTGTACCTCGCGAGGACAGTCATCTGGTTGGCGATCGCCAGATGAGTGAGTCGCGCGGTCCGCGTCACCGCGCCACGATCGCACGGTGATAGTCGACCGGCTGGAGCGTGGCGGGCACGTCCCGGGCCAACTCCTGGCACCGCTCGCCCTGGCAGGTCACGTCATGGCGATACCCGACCGTGAGGAGTGCGAGGTCTCCACCTGAGCGCTGCAACCCCCGCACGCCATCGCGTGGTCGACACATAGCGCGAGCGTCTTTCTTGGTTGCCAGCCGATTGTGCTTCCGAGCAACTGCGTCGTTCTCGAGTTCAGCTGCGACGTGGTCGTCCAGCTCGACCTCTGGCTGCAATTGCAAGCTACAGGCCGGCACGCCCCTACTCACGTTCTTCTTCCTTTCTCCACGCTGTTTTCTCCTTGCGCCTGCCCGCCCCGGCCGGCCCGCGCGGATCCTCGGTGGCGGTGACGGTGACTCCGGGCCGGCCAGGGCCGGGCAGTAGCTCAGGGAGCCGCCGCCGTGTGGCAAAGACCCTGAAGCACCCCTGTGCAAACCGGTGGGATCGCCGGAGCGGGCGGGGAGCACATGATCTTGAGTGACAGCGATGCGTCACTGCACGTGGGTCATCCCACACTGACTGCCGATTGCCGGCGACGTGACAGGGGAAAGGGCACCGGCGGCGAGCGAACCAGCGCCCGCGGCCCGTCCGTCTGTCCTCCGTCCTCTGCCCTCTGCCCTCCGTCGTCTGTCCCCAGGAGCATAGGGGCGTATGGGGGGCGGGACGGGGCCGACGGATCTGTTAGACCGCTGGGCCAGAGTCCGCCGTCAGGCGGACGGCGGCCCGCGCGCTGCACGCCGGCGGCTCGCACCGGCACCCGTGCCACACGACACGCGGCGGTCAT
>JALOQX010000463.1 GCA_025459265.1 Pirellulaceae bacterium
GTATGCGGGGAGGAGCCCCGGCTGATTCGCGCGCGCCAGACCTATGCCGACCTGCTGCAGGGCGAACGACTGTGGGAATGAACGTCTGTGGGAAACGGGAATTGAGTTGAGAAATGGCCAGTCCCACCACTTCCAGTGAGAAACGCGTGCCATCGGTGATTGCCGTGATCAACGCCGAACGTTGCACGGGTTGCGAGGCGTGCCGCGAGGTCTGCCCGAGTCACTGTATTGAACTCGTCGAAGTCGCCCGGCGCACGGGCGGCGCACATCCGTGGTGCGAGGTCGACATCGAGCGCTGTATCGGCTGCCGGCTCTGCGTGCGTCTGCCGCGGAAACGCTCCGATCGCTACGAACTGAAGATCTGCCCCTGGGACGCCATCGAGATGATGCCGGTGGACTACCTGCCGCAGGCCGTGGCCCAGCTGGAGGGTCCGGCGGAGTTTCTCGCCCAGGGCCGCCCGCGCCTGGTGGCGGCCGCCACGCGGCTCCTTGCGCGGCGCACGTCCGCATCACCACCCGCGGACCCGGCGACCTGACGGCGGCTCGCTGGGCTTCGCGCGGTGCGCCAGAGGCGATCAGCCGTCCAGTCGCGCCAGACATTCCTGCAGGTAACGGCTGCTCTCCTGCGCCAGCCGTTCGATGCCCGGCGTGTAGTCAAACACCTCCACCGAAATCCACCCGGTGTAGCCGACCTCGCGCAGGGTGCGCAGGATGGGCACAAAATCGACCTCCCCCATGCCGGGCCCCCGCCGGTTCGGATCGTTCGCGTGAAAATGCTCCAGCTCCGACGCGTGGCTGCGAATGATGTCGGGGATCGGTGTCGATTCACTCGACATGGCTTTGACGTCCAGATGCAGGCGGCAGTGGGGTGATCCGACCGCCTTGATCAGCTGGCGGGCCGCCTCGGCAGTCAACAGGAAGTCTCCTTCTTCGGGTCCGAGCGGTTCGACGGCCAGCGTCACGCCGCAGGCCTCCAGTTCGGGCACCACCCGTGTGATCACATCCGCCGCGTAACCGATGGCGTCCACGTGTTTCACACCGGGCAGGAGATTGCGTTGGCGCGGCGAACCGAGCACCAGCACGGAGCCGCCCAGGTCACGGCACAGGCGCGCGAGCTCGGCCAGATACTCCCCGGTCCGGACCCGGACTCCCTGGTCGGGCGATGTGACGTGGTAGCCTTCGGTCTGCGCCAGCAGCCAATGCAGGCCCACGGTCTGCAGACCTGCGTCGGCGACCTGTTGCCGGACCTCCCGGCGTCGAGCCGGCGTGATCGCCGCGGCGTTCTTGTCCATCGTGAAGGGGGCAAACTCGATGCCCTGATAACCACATTCGCGGGCGAAGGCGAAGGCCTTGTCGAACGGCCAGTCCTGGAACGTTTCGTTGCAGATGGCGAGTTTCATGACGGGGAGCCTGTCTGTCGTGAGTCTGCAGTGTGGAGGTCAGTCGACGTCCAGACCGGGCAGCGCGCGTTGTCCTGCGGCGGCGGCCGCGGAGCGGCGGCGCGGTCGGCCGGCCCGTTTAGCGTCCAGCCGGCGGCCGGCGGCCGTCGTCGGGGCGCTCTGCAGCGGCTCCGCCGCTCCCTCCAGCGGATCGCCGGCACGGACCCCGCGCAGTCGCTGGCGGATGAGCCGCGTGTACTGCTTGGACAATTCGAATCCCAGATAGTGGCGGGCCAGCTTCTTGGCGACTGCCAGCGTCGTCCCGCTGCCCGCAAACGGGTCGAGCACGATTTCGCCCGGTTGACTGCACGCACGGATAATCCGGCCCAACAACTGTTCCGGCATCTGACAGCCGTGGAACCCGGCGCGCTCCTTGAATGTGCCGGCCACCCGGGGAAAGTACCAGGTGTCTTCCACCGGCCGGAAACCGTCCGGCAGATCCTGCGGCCGCAGAATCCAGGTGTCATCCGGCAGACGACCGCGCGGATGGGCCCGGGCATCGCCGTACACGAGTTGTCGCGCGGAGGGAACGCGAATCGCCTCGGTGTTGAACGTGAAGCGAGTGGGGTTCTTGACCATGTGGAACAGGTGGGCGTGGGAGCGGCAGAACTTGTTCTTGCAGTGCACGCCGAACGTGTAGTACCACACGACCCAGCTGCGGCAGGCGAGCTTCAGTTCGCGCTGCATCAGGACTTTCAGGTCGGCGGCGAATTCGTCGCCGATGGCCAGCCAGAACGTGCCGTCGGGCTTGAGGATGCGCACGACCTCGCTCATCCACTCGCGGCACCAGCCCAGAAACTCGTCGGCATCCCGCTGATCGTGGTAGACATCGTATTCATAGCCGATGTTGAACGGTGGATCGGCAAACACCAGATCGATCTTCTCGTCGCCGATCCGCCGCATGCCGGCCACGCAGTCCTGACTCAACACGATGTCAACTTTCAACTTCGCCACGGACATCCTCGTCGGTTGGAACAGCCGGATCGGGAGCCGCCGTCATCACGGCCAGCGCGGCCAGGGGCACACGATCACCACCCTATGGTATCAGGATGGAGCCGGAAAGGGGACCGGGACATTTGCGGCGGTTGACGAGGCGGACCAGGTAAACAGCGCTGCGCGGCGGTGCGTCCGTGATGGACGTTGGTTCGACCCGCGACGTGCGCAGCGAATGCCTTGGGCGCGCGGGCACGCCTCGAAGAGGCGTCCGTCCATAGCCAGGGGCCAGGGCGTCGCGGAGCGACGCACGCCGCCCCTGGTGTCGGATGCGTTTCTCAACGCGGAGCCCTGGCAGGGCGACCGTCAAGGTCGCCAGCGCACGATGCCCATTCATTCCCAGAGATAACGCTCGTCATAGCTGATCTCGTGTCGTTGCAGCAACGCGATAAACTCCTCCTGAAACGACCGCTGACGGTGATGCTCGGCTTGATTGGCGATGTACCGCCTCACAGCCGGCAGGTTCGAATGACTCACGGCAAACGCCCCATAACCGGATTGCCAAGCGAACCCGGATTGACCAGGAAACGTATCGTGGATCCACTTCGAGGAACTCGCCTTGACCTCGCGAAGGATGTCGGATACGGCCGTTTGTTTACTGAGTGACACCAAGAGGTGCACGTGATCAGGCATGCCTCCGGCCGCCAACAGCGCGCAGCCATGCGCACGAAACGTGCCCCCCAGATATTCGAAGAGCCGCGTGCGGATGTCGTCGGTGATAAGCGGCTGGCGGTGCTTTGTGCTGAATACCATGTGAACTGGGAGGCTGACATAGGACTGGGGCATATTGAGGTCTCCGGGGGGAAGACAACTGTCGCCCTTCCAGGGCTGCCGTTTCTGAGGGCCAGCCTACCAAGGGCTGTCGCCCTTGGCTATGAACGGTCGGCCTTCCAGGCCTGGAGAGTCAAAAGGAGTCGAGCGCCGGGCGGCGGTGCGTCCGTACTTGACGTTGGTTCGACCCACGAGGTGCGCAGCGAATGCGTTGGGCGCGCGGGCACGCCTCGAAGGGGGAAGACGACTGTCGCCCTTCCAGGGCTGCGTTTCTGAGGGTCAGCCTACCAAGGGCTGTCGCCCTTGGCTATGAACGGTCGGCCTTCCAGGCCTGGAGAGTCAAAAGGAGTCGCAAGGAGACAGCTGAGGGTCGAAAGAC
>JALOQX010000181.1 GCA_025459265.1 Pirellulaceae bacterium
GGAGAGAGCGTTGGGGCGCAGCGTGGTGGTAGCTCACCAGTCCAACGAGCCGCCGACGCGGGGTCGGCGGGGCGAAGATCTTTTCCGCGCAGCGTGGAGGTAGCTCACCAGTCCAACGGGGTCGGCGGGGAGAAGAGCGTTTGGGGCGCAGCGTGGTGGTAGCTCACCAGTCCAACGAGCCGCCGACACGGGGTCGGCGGGGAGGAGATTCTTTTCGAAGGCCGCGCCTCTAGCTCACCAGTCCAACGAGCCGCCGACGCGGGGTCGGCGGGGAGAGAGCGTTGGGGCGCAGCGTGCTTGTAGCTCACCAGTCCAACGAGCCGCCGACACACACGCCGGCGGCTCCCAAGCCGGGCGGCGTCAGTGCAGCCCTTCCTGCTTCGCCATGTGCTTGATCAGGTCGACCACGCGCTGGGAATACCCCATCTCGTTGTCGTACCAGCTGATCAGCTTGAAGAACCGGCTGTTCAGCTCAATCCCAGCGGTTGCATCGTAGATGCTCGAAAGCCGGCAGCCAATGAAGTCGCTGCTGACGACCTGTTCCTCGGTGTAGCCGAGAATCCCCTTCATGGTCGTCTCCGACGTCTTTTTCATCGCCGCGTTGATCGCCGCCATGGACGTTTCCTTCGTCGTCCGCACCGTCAGGTCCACCGCTGACACGTCCGCCGTCGGAATGCGGAACGCCATGCCGGTCAGCTTGCCCTGCACCTCGGGCAGGCAGAGCCCGACCGCTTTGGCCGCCCCGGTGGACGCGGGAATCGCGTTCTGGCTGGCGCCACGCCCGCCGCGGAAGTCCTTCTTGCTCGGACCATCCACGGTAGGCTGCGTGGCCGTCATCGCGTGAATCGTCGTCATCAGCCCTTCGTCAATCCCGAAGTTGTCCAGCAACACCTTGACGATCGGGGCCAGGCAGTTCGTCGTGCAACTGGCATTGGAGACAATCGTGTCCTTCGCCGGATTGAACTTCTCGTGGTTGACGCCCATCACAAACGTGGGGACGTCCTTGTCCTTGGCCGGTGCGCTGATGATCACCCGCTTCGCTCCAGCCGTGATATGCTTCTGAGCTCCCTCGCGCGCGGTGAACAGCCCCGTGGATTCAATGACGTATTGCGCTCCCAGTTTGCCCCACGGCAGCTCCGCCGGATCCTTGATCGAACAGCAGGGGACCTTGCGGCCGTTAATGACGATCGCCTCGCCGTCCACCGAAATCTCCGCCGGCGCTCGACCGTGCGTCGAATCGTACTTGAGCAGATAGGCGAGATTGTCGGCGGGC
Source organism: Pirellulaceae bacterium (assembly GCA_025459265.1). Classification (GTDB taxonomy): domain Bacteria; phylum Planctomycetota; class Planctomycetia; order Pirellulales; family Pirellulaceae; genus JAAYDI01. The sequence goes on from JALOQX010000181.1 coordinate 1,274, forward strand.
ACCAGGTCATTGATCCCGACAAACTCGATGTCCTTATCCTCGATCGCCGCACGAACCACCAGACGGCCAATGCGTCCAAACCCGTTGATGCCGACTTTCAACGCCATGTCAAAGCTCCTGGGTCTAACATAATCTACCCCCGCACATGTGGGGGGTTTCGTGGCAGCAAGCAGGCCTGTAGCTTAACGAGCCAAGGCCCAGAGGAGGAAGCCCCCTGGGGCCCCGGCCCTATACCGCATGCATCGGGGCCCTCGTGCAGCCAAGTGCCCTGAACATGAGCGATGACGCGTGACGAGCGACGGCCAGTTCCATTTTGACCGACTCATCGACCGGCGTGGCACGGACAGTCTCAAGTGGCATGCCCCGCACGGCCGCGAGCTCATTCCGATGTGGGTGGCGGACATGGATTTTGCCGCGCCACCCTGCGTATTGCACGCACTGCGCGAGCGGATCGATCATGGTGTCTTCGGTTACGCCGTCGCTACGCCCCACGTGGAAGAGGCCGTAGTGCAGTGGGCGGCGCGCCACTATGGGTGGGATATCGACCCCCAGTGGCTCGTCTGGCTCCCTGGGCTGGTGCCGGGTCTGCATCTGGCCTGCCGCGCACTGGCCGAGGCGGACGACGAGGTGCTGGTGCTCGTCCCGGTCTATCCGCCGTTCCTGACAGCTCCGCGGCTGACTGGCCGGCACCTGAAGACCGTGCCGCTGGCGCGGGATGGGAACCGCTGGACGATTGACTTGGACGCGCTGCGAGAGGCAATCACGCCGCGTACCCGCCTGTTGATGTTCTGTCACCCGCACAATCCAGTCGGTCGCGCGTTCACGCGCGCCGAGCTGGCGGCGGTGGCCGGTTTTTGCGCGACCCACAACCTGCTTGTCTGCAGCGACGAGATCCACTGCGACTTACGGCTCGAGCCCGGTCCGCACGTGCCATTGGCAACTGTCGACGACGGCATCGCCGCACGCACGGTGACGCTGATGTCAACCGCCAAGACATTCAACTTGTCGGGCCTGTGCTGCGGATATGCCGTCATTCCGAACGCCGACCTGCGCCGGCGTTACCATGCCGCCGGCCGCGAGATCGTGTCGCATCCCAACGCGTTGGCCTATGCCGCCTGCCGCGCGGCGTATGCGGAGGGTGAGCCGTGGCGCGCCGCAGTGCTGGACTATCTCCGCCGCAACCGCGATTGGCTGGTGACGTATCTGGCCACGCACCTCCCCATGGTCGAGATGTCGCCGGTCGAGGCGACGTATCTCGCTTGGCTCGACACACGCGCGCTCGGACCGCACAACACGGTGCGGTTCTTCGAGCAGGCGGGCGTGCGTCTGTCCGATGGCCAGGCGTTCCACGGTCCGGGCTTCATGCGTCTGAACTTCGGCTGCCCGCAGTCCACGTTGGCGCTGGCCCTGGAACGCCTGCGCGCCGCGATCGCTGCCGTTCTGTGAGCCGGTCACATCCCGAACGGGTACGTGTCGAGATCGATCAGACCGCTGCGGCGGACAGTCTGCAGCGCTTGGGCATATTCGAGCAGCAAGCGCGCGTTGTACTCAATCCGTTTCCGGAGCGCCGCGTCGTGCTCGTCGGCGGGTGTCTCCCCGTGGAGCACCTGGCTCACGTTACGGACGATGACGTGATCCGGCACGTAGCACAACCGCGTGTTCTTGTAGCTGCTCATGCGCAACTCGGCCACCGGGTAACTGCCCCCCAGCCCCGCCGAAACCGACACGATCAGGGCGGGCTTATGCGCCAGCACCTGGCGGTCGCACAGCAGGAAGAAGTTCTTCAGTCCTGCCGGCACCATGCCGGACCATTCTGGCGACACCACGACGAAACCATCCGCGGCACGCAGGCGATCGGCGATCGGCTTCCAGAGAGTCTGCCACTTGGGGTCGTCACCCCAGAGCCCCTCATCCCACAGCGGCAAAGGATTCTCCGACAACGAAATGACGTCCACATCTGCGACGCCCGCCTGCTGCGATAACACCTGCTGAATATACCGCGCCACCCGCACCGACTCGGCCTCGCGGCGATGGCTCCCGGCGATGATCCCGATCGTCGTCGACATTTCTTGTGCTCCTTTGGACTTGCGGCAAGTAGAGCGGGGTTCACTTCGTTCGTCCCCAGCCACCCCAATTTCTGACTGTGACAAAGCACTCGCAGGTTGCCCGCCTGCGTGTGATTCTAGTCGTTCGAGAAGTGGCGGCGAGGTGGCGTGGTGAAAGGCCCGGAGCAACGTCTCCGGCGTCGGTCACGAGATCTCAAAGTAGTCATCACGCTCCGCGTGATGAGATCATTTCAAAGTAGTCATCACGCTCCGCGTGATGACACCCTCTCGCGGAGCGAGTCGGACTTCCTTCGTCCCTCAGAGCTCTTTGCTGACTATTCTGAGTCCCGTAGTTTCGCGAGAGCCGCGATGGCGATACCATCAGCGGGTAGGAGGCGTGATGCATGTGCCGCTCTGCCACGATTCTGATGTGCCTGGCCTGGGGGCTCGCGGTGGATTTCGGGCACGGCGCCGACAATCGTCCGCCGAACATCGTGTTCTTCCTGGCCGATGACCTGGGACAACGCGACCTGGGTTGTTACGGCAGCACATTCTACGAAACGCCTCAGCTGGACCAACTCGCGCGCGACGGGGCCTGCTTCACGGATGCGTACGCGGCCTGTCCCGTCTGTTCGCCCACCCGCGCGAGCATCATGACCGGCTGGTGGCCGCAACGGACCGGAATCACCGACTACATCGCGCCGAACGACGCCAACGGACCGGCCCGCTGGAACCGCAATACGCACCTGTTGCCTGCCCCTAATCGCGACCGGCTGGCACTCGACGCGCCGACGCTGGCCAAGGTCCTCAAGGCGGCGGGATATGCCACTTTTTTCGCCGGCAAGTGGCATCTTGGTCCGGACGGCTATCTGCCTCAGGACCAGGGATTCGATGTCAACATGGGGGGACATGCGGGTGGCGGCCCGTATGGTGGAAAGCAGTACTTCTCGCCGTACGGCAATCCCCAGCTGCCTGACGGCCCACCCGGCGAACATCTTCCGGATCGACTCGCCACGGAGACGGCGCGGTTCATCACGGCGCACCGCGACCAGCCGTTCTTTGCATATTTGGCCTTCTACAGCGTTCACACGCCGCTCATGGCGCGCGAGGATTTGCGGCAGAAGTATGAGGACAAGCGAACGCGGCTGGCTCGGGAGACGCAGTGGGGGCGCGAAGGGGAACGCGACGTGCGACTGGTGCAGGATCATGCCGTCTATGCCGGCATGGTCGAGGCGTTGGACCTCGCCGTGGGCAAAGTCCTGGCGCAGCTCGATGCGTCGGGCGTGCGTGACAACACCCTGGTCATTTTCACCAGCGACAACGGCGGGCTGTCCACCAGTGAAGGGTGGCCCACCTCGAACGCCCCGCTGCGTGCAGGAAAAGGCTGGCTGTACGAAGGAGGCATCCGTGAACCGCTGCTGGTGCGATGGCCGCAAGTCGTGGCCGCCGGGCGCGTGATCGGCACCCCGGTATGCAGCCCGGATTTCTTCCCGACAGTGCTCGCAGCCGCCGGCCGCACCCCCGTGCCGGACCAGCAACTGGACGGAACAAGTCTGCTGCCGCTGCTCCAGGGGGAAGCACTGCCCGAGCGGGCGTTATGCTGGCACTATCCGCATTATGGCAACCAAGGCGGAGCGCCCGGTGCGGCGATCCGCTGCGGCAAATGGAAACTGATCGAGTGGTTTGAAGACGCCAGCATCGAGCTGTTTGACCTGGAGAAGGACTTGGCGGAACAACACAATCTGGCGGCCCAAGAACCGGCACAAGTCGAACGGTTGCGGGCGCGACTGCACGCATGGCAAGAAGAGGTCGGCGCGGTCTTCCCCGTGCCGAATCCGCACTATGATCCGGACCGGCCGAGCGGGCGGGCGGCGCAGCGCCCGGCTGGGTGAATCGGTGGAGAGGCCGTATCCATGAATCGTCTCCCGCTGCTCGTACGCGGTCACCGCGTTTTCGGTTACGTGTTCCTGGCGCTGTACGTGTACTTTCTGTGGCAGATGGTGCCACGTCTGTGGACGTATCAGATCGAGTTTCCAGCGCGCACGGTGATGCACTTCACCTTGGGCATGGCGATCGGCCCGCTGCTGCTGTTGAAGATCCTGATCGTGCGGTTCTTTCCCAGGCTCGAGGGAAGTCTCGCGCCGACGCTGGGGACGTCCCTCCTGGTGGGCGCGACAGTCCTGATCGGGCTCTCCGGCCCCTTTGCCTTGCAGGAGACGGCGCGGGCCTGGACCATTTCGCAAGGGGGATTTCTGAGCGACGAGAACCTGGTTCGCGTGCGGGGCCTCTTGGCCCAGACGGGACTGGACGAAGACGCGTGTGCCGCTTACGCATCGCCCGCCGCGCTGTTGGCCGGGCGCGACGTGCTGCGGCGCAACTGTGTCGAATGCCACGACCTGCGCACCGTTCTGGCGCGCCCCCGCACGCCTGAGAACTGGCTGAGCACCGTGCGCCGCATGGCCGATCGGACCACGCTCTTCAACCCGCTGGACGAAACAGAACAGCGGCAGGTGACCGCGTACCTGATCGCCGTGTCGCCCAAGCTGCAGCAGACCGCCGCGCAGATGCGGGCCCAGGAACTGTCGCGCGCGACGTCGCAACAGGCCGCCCAGGCAGTGGCGGAGCCGGCCAGTGCTGTCGCGACGTTCGACCCCGCCGCCGCCCAACGCGTGTTTGAGTCAAAGTGCGCCGAGTGCCATGGCGTGGACCTGGTCGAACAGGCGACTCTGCGCACCGCGGATGATGCCCGAGACCTCGTGACCCGGATGGTCGACGCGGGGCTCAGCGCCACCGAAGAGGAACTCACCCAAATCGTGCAGCATCTTTCAGCGAACTACGTCAAGTCCGATCAGCGCGAGTGATCCGCCGCCGCGCAACGGGCTTGCGCACCAGCCTGGAGCCCTACCATGAGTCCTGCCTGGAATGCGATTCTCGGTGCCGCGTTTGTCGGCATCGGCGCGGCCGCCACCGTGCTCATGCTCCTGGTCCGCGGCCGACCCCCGCGGCCGGCTGGCGCGGCGCTCCCCACGGGATCCGAACCCGAAACGCACGGCACGACGACCGCCCGGGACGATCAGCCGCACATCGCGTCCCGCCAGCCGGTTCGCGTGAAACTCCAGCGCGGTGAACACCACTGGTGCGCGTGCGGCCGTTCGCAGGCGCAGCCCTTCTGCGACGGTTCGCACCGGGGCACGCCCTTCCAGCCGCTGGCGTTTCGCCTGGAGGAAGACAAGACGGTGTCCCTGTGTTTGTGCAAACAGACCCAGAAGCCACCGTTCTGTGACGGCACCCATAATCGCCTGGAGGACATGCACGACGTGTCGGGACCGCCCGCGGCGCGCACGGCGCCGGCCGCGCTGCCCGAACCACGCAACACGGCCGAAGAGCCGACGCTTGAGCTGATCCACAGCCTGGCCCGCGAGGGCCTGAGCCAGGTCGGCCATCATGGCCCGGTGGGAGCGATGGGTGTGCCGCGTCACCTGCTGCCCCACTGGGATGACATCCAGGTCCTGCCGGCCCAGCTGGCCGTTAAACCGCTGGCCGAAGATGTCCCGATCGGCACCGACGTGGTGATTGGCGGTCAGGCGCGCCGACCGCTGCGGCTGGAGATCCCGTTACTCGTGTCCGACATGAGCTTCGGTTCGTTGTCGGAAGAGGCGAAGATCGCCTTGGCGCGCGGCGCGGAGCGGGCGGGCACCGGCATCTGCTCCGGCGAGGGCGGCATGCTGCCCGAAGAACAGGCGGAAAACTCGCGCTACCTCTATGAGTTGGCCTCTGCCAGGTTCGGCTATTGCGAGGACCTGCTGACCCAGGTGCAGGCCTTCCACTTCAAGGCGGGGCAGGGGGCCAAGACGGGCACCGGTGGCCACCTGCCCGGCAGTAAAGTGACCGGCAAGATCGCCCAGGTCAGACGGCTCCCCGCCGGACAACCCGCCGTCTCACCCCCGACGTTTCCCGATCTCGTGACGCCCGCGGACTTCCGGAGCTTTGCCGACCGCGTGCGGGAACGGACCGGCGGCATACCGATCGGCATGAAGCTCTCCGCCCAGCACATCGAGCAGGACGTGGAATTCGCCCTGCAGGCCGGCGTCGACTACCTGATCCTGGACGGGCGTGGCGGGGGCACCGGCGCCGCCCCGCTGCTCTTCCGCGACCACATCTCCGTCCCCACGATCCCGGCGCTCGCCCGGGCCCGCCGCTATCTCGACCAGCAAGGACGTCGCGATGTCACGCTTATCGTGACCGGCGGCCTGCGCACGCCCGCCGATTTCATCAAAGCACTCTGCCTGGGCGCCGATGGGATCGCGCTGGCCAACGCCGCCATTCAATCGGTCGGCTGTGTCGCCGCCCGGATGTGCCACACGAACAATTGCCCGGCCGGAATCGCCACGCAGCGCGAGGAGCTGCGCGCGCGAGTCAACGTGGACGAGGGCGCGGCGCGCCTGGCACGGTTCCTCATGGCATCGACGGAACTGATGAAGGTGATGGCGCGGGCCTGCGGTCACACGCACCTGAATCAGTTCTGCCGCGACGACATCACCACCTGGCAACGCGAGATGGCGGACCTGGCCGGTATTCGATTCGCCGGCCCGTAGTGTGGAGACAGGATGAACAGGATAAACAGGATGGTGATCCAGAACCGGCCGCGATTACCCTGAGCACTCAGTCGCGCGAATGTGAAGCCGCACGCTTCTGCCGCCGGCACTGCCATGTGATGCCTGCGACGGCAGCGATGGCACACAGCACCACGCTCGACGGTTCCGGGACCGGCGCGAACGTGCCTCCCTGTGCGCGATACTCGCTCCAGATCTCCAGGTCGGCAAACATGATGCCGCGGGGGCTGCTGTTTCCCACGGCCCGCTCATGAATCTCGCCGAGCGCGAAATTGTACGCCGAACTGGCACTGCCCCACGCGGCAACGACGCCGGCCGGCAGGTCGTCCTCCGCCAAGAGCATGCCATCGACCCACACCTCGAAGTCATGGTTCGGCCCGCCCCAGGCAAGGCCCAGGTGGTGCCACTGGTCGAAGGGGAGCAGAACCTCGCCGGTGCCGACATGCACATACCACACGTTGTTATGCCACGTGTTCCAACCAAATGTGACTCGGTCGTCCGAAGTCTGCGCCACTCCATCGCCGCCAAGATTGCGGCTCAGGCCCGTGCCGAAAGTGGCCTGCCCGGAATTGAACTGGTTGAAACCATAATTGTCGGTAAACGGCTGGCCACTGACGAAATCTTCGAGGTCGGCCTTGAACCGGACACTGACCGTACCGGTCGCGCGAAACGCCGTCCGATTCTTCCCGTCCGCCCCCAAGGAGTAGTTGATCACGTCGTTCGCGGTTGTATACGTGACTCCTTCGGCCGAATCCACGATCCCGAGCGTGCTGAGGACGCCTCCAGACGAGCCGCTGATGTTATAGGGCAGGGAGCTGCTGTACGTCCCCACCTTGAAGCCGCCACCATACGCGCCGTTCTTGAGCGAAGCGCTGTAGAGCAACTCGGCCTCGGCCAGCTGGGTGAACGCAATCACACTGAGAAGAAACGCGGCTCCCGTGCGAAACGCCTGGCACATGATGGAGGCCTCCGACGAACTGAGACGTGAACCCACCGTCGCGCGGCCCCGGCGTGCGACACCCTACCAATATGGTTGCCGTGTTCCCTTGATGCAAGAAAAAAACGCCGTTGGCAACCTGACGAGGCGAAGTGATGTGTCTTCCTCGCATGTGAGAGGACGATCGGAGCTGCACGACACGAGCCTCCGGCGCCCGGGACCACCGAGGGGTTCGCCCGGACCAGCCCGCACCCCCATTCTGTGGGGCAGGCGATGTTCAGCACGGTGGGCCGATCGCGGCGGTGAGGTGGAGCACGCCCACGAGGCGTCACACACCTGCTCGTTGCCATGTGCGTCTCCACCTGCCGTGGCACCAATAGCTGCTCACAGCGTCCAGCCGGCGCGATAGTCCCTGCGCAGAAAATCGTTGGCTGGTGCCACGTTGGTGACACAGAGTTTCGTTTGGTCCCACTCGAGCTTTTCGCCGCTGCGGAACGCCACGTTGCCCAGCAGGATGGTCTCGGTGATCGGGCCGGAGTAACCGAAGTGGCAGCTCGTGGCACTGCCGGTCTTGCAGGCTGTGATCCACTCGGCGTGATGGCCGATCGAAGACGCAATGCTGGGTTCGGGCAGCTGCACGTCTACAAAATCCTCCGCCGGCCACAGCATGCGCTGATCGTAACTGGCCAGGATCATGCCACGGCTGCCGACGAAGACACCCCAAGCCCAGTCGGGAAACTTGTGGTCGGCAAACACCGGCCCGGGTTGACTCCCATGCGTCCACGTCACCGTCACCGGCGGCCTGGTGCCGCGGGCGGGAAACTCGTACCGCACATGGAGCCGTGCGGGGGTGCTCTCGGGATGCGGCGGCGGCCCTTGCGCTTCAATCGTCAGCGGGTGATCGAGCTCCAGCGCCCAGAACGCCAGGTCGAAGTAGTGGCAGCCAATGTTGCCCAGCTCACCGCCGCCGAAGTCCCACCACAAGTGACCATTGGCGTAGATCGGATGGTACGGCCGCAGCGGGGCGGGACCGAGCCACAGGTCCCAGTCAAGCCATGCGGGTACAGGCGGCGTTTCCGCGGGGCGATCGCCCAGGTCCCCGCGCCCGGAGCGGAGCCAGATGTGGCATTCCCGCACCTGGCCAATCACACCGGCCCGGATCCACTCCACGATCCGGCGGTAGTTGTCAGTCGCGTGCATCTGCGTGCCCAACTGCGTGGCCACCTTCTGCTGCGCAGCCAGTTCCCGCACGCGTCGTGCTTCGAAAAGCGAGTGGGCTCCGGGCTTCTCGCAGTAGACATGTTTGCCGCAGCGCAAGGCCAGGCTCGTCGCCGGCGCGTGACTGTGATTCGTCGTACTCACCACGACAGCGTCCAGCTGCGGCTGCAGTTCGTCCAGCAGCACCCGATAGTCACGATACTGCTTGGCCTGCGGAAACTTGGCAAACGCATCGGCCGCTTTCTGTTGGTTCACGTCGCACAGGGCGACAATGTTCTCGCTCGCCAAGGCTTCCAGGTTGTCCCGGCCGCGTCCCCCGGCACCGATGACCGCCAGGTTCAGCCGCTCGTTGGCCGAGTAGCTCCACGCGGAACGGCTGTCCCGCAGTATCACCAGGCCCGCTGCACCCGCCGCGGCAGTGCGCAGCCAATCGCGTCGTGTCTGTACGTAACGACCCATGACGATGTCCTTGCGGTAGCCGATTGGTTCTTTCGCCGCACGCTGCTGACTGGCATATTACTACGCAGACCAACCGAGCAACAAGCAGTGCGGGAAAAGGTATCTGGACCGATCGCCGCCCTCCGCAACAAGGACCACTCGATGAATACGTGTACGACCCGGAACGTCGTGCGCGGCGTGATGTCGCGCGTTGTGAGCATCGGGACGATGGCACTTGCCTGGTGTTGTCTTGGCACTGAGCCCGCACCGGCCGGGCGACCGCACGGCCGCATGGAGCTGATGTCGCCGGATGAGCTGCAACAGGTGCTGGCCGAAGCGCCGGTGGCCTATGTGCCCCTGGGCACCTACGAACACCACGGCTGGCACCTGCCGATCGGCCTGGACGGCATCAAGTCCCACGCGTTGTGCGAACGAGTGGCCCAGCAGACGGGCGGTGCCGTCCTGCCCACGTTCTTCTACGGCACGGGGGGCGGACATGTCGGATTCAAGTGGACGTTGATCATGCCGGAGAATCAGATCACGCCACTCATCTCCGCCACGCTCGACCACCTGGCGGACCAAGGTTTCAAAGTGGTCGTGCTGCTGACCGGCCATTACCCGCACGAGCAGGTGGACATGGTCCGCCGTCTGGCGCGGGAAGCCCAGCAGCGCCATCCGCAGGTACGGTTCATCGGCCTCTGCGAACCGGACGTCACAACGCCGCACGGAGGAGACACGTTTCCTGGCGATCACGCGGCAAAGTACGAAACGAGCATCGCGTGGGCGCTGCACCCGGAGTGGGTCCGATTAGACCGACTGACACCCGGACGCGATGTCGAGCAAGTGACGCTCCCCCGGACGCCGCG
>JALOQX010000464.1 GCA_025459265.1 Pirellulaceae bacterium
GCCGCAGGCAAGGCGCGCTTTTTCCCGCTGCCGCAGGCAAGGCGCGCGGGGGAGACACTGCCACGCTCGGGTTGGCGAGCCGCCGCAGCCTGCGACCGATCTGCGGGGCCCCTTGCCTGCGGCGGCGGGTTAAACGATCGCGCCGATTGGCTCACGGCGCGGGGTGCGTGCGCTGCATGTCGACCGTCGCGTGGAGGACGATGTCGCTGGCCTGGCGCAGCAGCTTGGCCTCCAGGCCGCGGAACCAGGCCAGCGGTGGCGCGACGTAATCGGCCGGCACGTCGCCGCGGCGTTCGACCGGCCAGGCCGTCGACTGCCAGAGGGGGAAGTCGGCATCCGATGACAGTTCGTACTGCCCGCCGAGCGGACAGACCAGTTCGGCGTCGAGCAGACGCTCGGCCAGGTCCCGCGCATCGGCCAGGGGGACGCTCAACTGTTGCGTCAGCACGTGCAGCAGGCGCGCGTTGCCGACCGATACCTGCCGCGCGCGCGCGAACGCCAGGGCGTTGAGCCACGCGCCGAATTTGGCTTGCGACAGGTCGCCCACCTGCACGCGGATCTGGGCCGGCTCACTCCCCTCCTCGAAGCCAATCTGCGCGCTGACGTCTTCCAGGATGGAGCGCTCGAGCGACACCACCGAGAAACCGCGTCCCTGCCACCGCCACACGCCCAACGGCAGCGCGGAAAAACCTGCCGTGTCGGGCGACCCGGCCAGTCCCAGCGGCAGCAGGTCGAGAAAACCCGGCTGCGGCCACGCGCCGAGGAACGCAGGTGTCGTCCGCACGATCGATAGCCACCGCAGGAGATTGTCCGGCGCGTGCGTGGCCAGCGGTGCGTGGTCCTGGATCCCCAGAAACATCGTGTGGGCGGGAACACGCGGAAACAGCATCCCGCCCCGCAGCGCCGCCTCCACCAGGATCACATTGCCTTCGGGCGGCACCAGATGATACTGCGTCGGCTCGCCCAGGGACGCGAGGAACCGGGCATACTTCGTATCGGCCAACGGCGACACGAACCCGTCGATCGTGATCCGCTCGCGCCCCGCAGCATCCTGCGGCGTCCGCTGGATCACGAGCAGCAGGGGCTCGAACTGCTGCCAGTTGTTGGCGTAGTAATCCCGCTGCACCGCGAAGCGGCTCGCTTCGCGCGGCGAGACGCGCTCGACGTTCATATCCGGCACCGGCGTGAAGTAGCCGAGTGCGCCGCGCAGGGAATCGTTGATCGTGTCAGCCGTGACCTGCGGCGCACTCCCGTCCGGCCGCTGGCCCATGCCGCGCGGCAGCACCTGGGCCGCGATCAGTTGTTCGCGCGTGTCGCCGGGTTGGCCCTCGGCGCGGGCCGCCCAGCGGGCCAGTTCCAACTGCTGGATCTCCGCCGCGGCGCGCATGCGGCGTTCGAGTTCAATCTGGTAAGCCGGACTGAAGAGCTGTTCGAAAAACTTTGTCGGCAGGAAGAGGAAGATGGTGTCGTCGCGGGTCGTCGGGACGTTGGCACGCGCGTGGCGAAACTCGGCGCTCGTCCCGAGCGAACCCGCGCCATCCCGCACCTCCAGAAACCGCTGGACAATCGTCCGCGAATTGGTCACGAGATGATACGATCCGTCGACCAGGTAGAAGGAGCGGAGACGATTGTCGGGTGTCGACAGGAACGACACGTCCCGGCCCGCGATCGTCACCGTCGTCGCCACGGCGCCCCGCTGGCGCTCGCGGTCCAGCGCCTCCTGCCGCTGGCGCGCCAGATCGACGCCCAGCAGCTGGTTGCGCGCTTCGAACACCACGCCGATCGCCGCTCCCTCCCGTGTGAACATGTCCATGCCGATGACCGCCATGTCCGCGATCACGTGGGGACCGAGCAACTGGGCCAACACGTTCTGCCGCAGCACCAGTTGGTCGCCCACGCGTTGCGAGGCACTGGCGTGCTGGCCGCGGGCCGTGATCATGGTAGCCAGATCGCCCCCGTAGTCTTCCAGCAATGCTTGCAGCCACAGGTAGTTCACGAACTGGCCGAACCGCACGTAGAAACACTCCGCCGGGACACGCCGGGCCAGCGGCTCGATGGCCACCTCCGCCGGCGTGTCCGACAGCCCAGGTGCGCGCCAGGAGACGGGCACCGGGAGCGGCTGCGTGGCGGTCTGCGTGTCCAGATCGTTGCCCAGACACACAGCGCGGAGGACCTCCAGGCGCAGCCGCTCGGCGCCGGTGATCAGTTCCAACGCCTGCCGGCCTTCGGATGGCGTCGAGTTGTTCCGCCATCGCTGCAAAAGCGGCTCGTCCAGATTCAGCCGTCGGGCGAGCATGGCCGCCAGATAGGTTTCCACCACGGCGGGGTAGCTGCCATCGCCCGCCTGGTCGCGCAAGAAGGCGGTGTAGTAGCGCCACCACCGACGCTGCAGACGCGCGTGGGCTGCCGCCGGTCGCTGCACCGGCACGATGCGCACCTGCTGTGGCGTCGGCGTGCGTATCACGACGTCGAACGGACGGTCGCCCGTGAACAGGAACATCACATTGAGTCGACGCGGAGCCGGCGGCTGGCGACCCAGCAGTCGCGTCATGAATCCCTGGTTGAACGCGGGATACAGCACGCGGCCGTCGGCCGAGGTCACGTGCAGCGGCGCCATGCCGACCGATGTCAACGCGTCGGTGGCCGGGAATTCAATCGTCAGATCGGCAACCCCGAAGGGCGTCCCGACGACCGCCTCCACTTGTGCCTGCAGCGGCACGCCGCTGGTCGTCAGGGTGCAGGCAGCGCAGCAGCCCGCCAGGACACGAATTCCCCACGTTTTCATGCCGTCTCCTCCCTCGATGTCCATCTCCGCCACGTGGCGCGGCGCCACCTGCGCCGCCCACAACAGCAACCCGCGCGAGTCTGGCACATGATTTCGCGTGTCGCCGAGGTGGTCAAGCCGCCGTCGTGTCTTGTCAAGGTTACGAATTCGAGTGGCTGGGAACGCACGAAGTGAGCCCCCAGCTGCGAAAAGCTGGGGGCGAGCTAACGCTCGACCCCAGCCACCCAACGCTCGACCCCAACCACCCAACCCGAATCTCAAGCGTCGACAACGCCGAAGCGAATCCGCGGGGTGGGTCCCCGGAAACTGAACGGATTCCTAGAATGGGACGTAGATTTGTGCGGTCAGAGGAGTGGAAGTGGGTACTTGCAGACGGCCAGTGACGGGGCCGGAGGTGGGCATGACGACGCTGAGTTCCGCGGGCACGAGTCGGACAGCACCGGACTTTGAAGCGACCCTCGCAAATCGTAACCCGCAGCGTGAGCGAGGGAGACGCTCGCTCGCCAGCGCAGTGCTTGTCGCCGCCATCGCGATGACCTGTGCTGCCAGTCTGGCG
>JALOQX010000182.1 GCA_025459265.1 Pirellulaceae bacterium
CACGAAATGATCTCCGCCACAGGGGGCCAGAAAGTCGATCTTGAAGTAGCTGACGCCCTCACCCGCCAGCCTCGCGAAGGTCTCGCGCAAGAAGTCTGCCGCGTCCGGATGCGAAGCGTCCAGTTCATAGCAGTCGGGATTCGGCTTCCAGTACCACTGCCAATTGCGCAAGGGGCGACCGTTCTCATCCCGCAGCAGCCAGTCGGCGTGGTCGCGATAGAGGTCACTGACATCGGCCACGTCCGTCGGCGAAATCCACAGCCCGAGTCGAAAGCCGTACTTCGAGCGCAGTTGCTCGGCCAGCCACGGGAGGCCGTGCGGGAACCGCTCGTTGGGAATCCAGTCGCCGGTCACGTCGCCCCGTTGCCAGCCATGGTCCAGCTGAATGATCTCCATGCCCAGCGGCTGGAAGTGCTGGGCTGCCACTGCCGCGTTGGCCAGCACCAGGTCTTCGGTCATCGCCATGCGATGCGCGTACCAGCTGCACCAGAGCGACGTGGGCCGGGTCCGCGCCGGCGCCACGCCCGCGGCCGCCACGTCGTTGCCGTACGCCTCCAGGCTGGACCAGGGATCCTCGCTGGCGGTGACCGCGACGCTGTCGAGCTCGATCCGCTCACCGGGCCCCAGCCGCCGACCCAAAAAGTCCTGGGTGGCCGACAGCGCCGTGCCAGATTCGAGAGCTCGAAACCGCGCGCTGACCCGCGGACGGGCCTCGCGACCGGTCAGAAATCCCACCAGCAGCATGGTGGCGGGATTCCGCTGGGCGAGTGCCAGCAGCATCGTTCCCGCGTACGACCGGTCCGTGTCGGCCGACTCCAGCTCGGTTCCCTCAGGTTCGCAGACCCACAGTGAGTCGCCCGACAGAGTCACCACGCCGGGGCTCTGCAGCGCCTGCCCCGCGTGCCACCAACCTGTACCGTCCCGGGCCAGGTTCAGCAGTGCGGCGCTTCCAAGTGACACTTCCTGGTCAGTTTCATTGCACACGCTGCCGCCGACAACCACCAAGGGGCGGTCATTGAAGACCTGCAGTCGCCGTTCGACACGTACGCCGTGGCCCCAGGTCTGCACGAGCTCCGTGCCGGAGCCGAGGTGACTCTCAAACGGCCGGGACGTGACCGGGACTCCGTCCGGCGTGAACGACGTTCCATCGACCTCCACCGCAAATGCCACGCCGCGCAGCGCGGCATGGCACGCACCAAGCCAGGTTGCCTCCCATAGTCCGCTGTCCTGGCTCAACGCGACCCGCACCGCTGCTCCTTGTCCGACGACTCGCTGCGCGCTGGGACTTGCGGCAGTCTCCGCGTCCGCACTGCGTGCGGCAGCCACCTCCGCGCAGCGATCCGTCCAGACGCGCGTGAGCTCGCCGTGCGCATCGTGCAGTTGACGCGCCTGAGCCGCCAGACGATCCACCTCGTCGCAGAACGCAACGTGTGACGATGGGGCGTGCTGGTCCCACGCCTCCAGTCGTCGGCGGACGTCCGCATATCGAGCGCGGAGCGCAAGCTTCTGCGGCGCCAAACCCACCCACTGTTCGAGTCCCGCATCCGGGGACGTCGTCAGCCCCTCGAGGTCCAGCGCCAACATCGCCTCCGCTGCGGCCAGTTGCTGCGTGGCGTGCGCGCGCATGACGTGGGGCGGGAGCGGCGGTCCGTAAAGCCGGATCTCGTACACGTCCGTGTGCGGCGAAGGGCCGCCGGATCTTGTGATCAGCAACCGAACAGCGGTGGTCGCCACCGGGGGAAACGTCGCGAGCCAGGCTCGGGCAGGAGCTGCGGGAACGTCCAGCACGGTCTGGTAATCGGTGCCGTCGGGCGCCAGGACCTGGATGGCCCCGGCAACCAGACCATCGTTGTCCAACGCTTCGCCATACACCGCCACGGCGCTCACGTCGCGTGCGGCCGCCAGCCGCAGTGTGATCCACTGCGGGCTTTGGGGCGTGGACTCCACGGCCGCGACCCACTTGCTCTGGAGCGATCCGTCGTGGGCCCGTTGCGGCTGGTAGTCGCCCGCCAACGCACTCGACGCCTCGGACGCCGCCACCCGCAATGGCACCAAACCGGTCGGCGACGGATCCGTGAGCGTGATGGCAACGACGCCGTCGTCATGAGCAGTTGCCGCGCTACCACCGACACACGAGAGCACCGTGAGCAGGCACGTCCCGGTCAGGACACACACGTTGTCCATCATCGTCACCTCGCCATGTCATTCGGCTGGCGGACCGGCTGACGCCCGTGTCTTGCTGCGTTCGATGGATTGCAGCGCGAGATAGCTGTCACCGAACTTGTCCATGTTTTCGAGCTCGGTGTCGTACTGGTCGTAGTGCCGTTCCTCGTCCGCGACCAGATCCTCGAACAACTTCTTGGAGACGTTGTCGGCGTTGGCGCCGCACTCGTTGGCCCACCGGTTGTAATCCAGGGCGCTCGATTCCTCCATCGCCCGAGCCAGTGTGAGCATCTCAGCGACCGAGTGGATCTTCTTGACTTCCTCGGCCGCCACCAGCTCAACCTCGCCTTTGAGAAACAGAATCCGCTCGGCCAGCCGTTCGATATGGACCATCTCCTCGATGGCGGTGCGTTTGAACAGGCCGGCCAGCAAATCATAGCCTTGGTCGTCACAGTGGAAATGGAAGTACATGTAGCGATGCACGGCCGTCAACTCGTCGGCGACCGCCTTGTTCAGCAGCACAATGCTCTTTTCATGCATGACAGGTTCTCCTCCTGGGTGCGATGGTACGTGGGCCGTCAGGACGCTATGATAGCGCGCACGCCGTGGCCCGAAAACCACGGCACGTCGGTTCCCGGACCCGGCGATTTGCGAGGTACGCAGTGATGTCGATTCACTCCTGTCCTGATCCGCACCGTGGCGGAGAGACTAAGTGGACTTGTGTGATTCCGGGAATGCCAAATCCGGGGGTGGCCGGGGTCGAGCGCAGCGAGCCCCCGGAACGCAGAATGCTGGGGGCTCACTTCGTTCGTCCCCAGCCACCCGAAAACTCCCGGAATCACGCAATTCCATTTCGACGCGCCAGCGCAGCGGCTGTCACGCAACATGGCAGTCCGGCGCGTCTGGTATGTGCCATCGCCTGGTTCGTTACGGCTATTGCCGTGGGAGTGTCAGTGGCGGATGAGCCGCCCACGCGACCCGCTGAGCCGCCTGCAGGCCGCGATCCCGCGTCGGCGGCAGCGATCGTCGAGCAGTTGCGCGAGTTTCGTGAGGAGCTGCCAGAGCCCACTATCTTGGGCATGTCCGACCTGGCAGCCTATGAGGAGCATGCGCTGTTTGTCTACGCAGCCGGCCGCCTGGCGGCCGCATCGGGTGCGCAGGCCGAAACCCGCTGGCGCCACCTGCTGCTCTGGAAACCGTCACTGCTCATCATGGTCGACGGCCGACCGACCGGAACCACACTTGATCGATCGCGCCCGCACATATCCGCAGGACCGGTGACCGTGGACTGCCTGGTCGTACGCAGTGCTGCCGGTCCGGGGAGTCGCCGCAGTGCGGACGGCGACGCGACGGAGGGGGAGGTCTGGATCTTTCGGGTACCCGCATCCGAGGCAGCGCCGCTTGAGCTGGAGGCGACCGTTGGCGACGCGGCGTCGACGCAGTGGACGATCCAGGCGGGGGCGCAGCGCGTACGACTTACCGGGGTGGTCGGACAGCCGGGCCGGGGGTTGCTCGACGCATGGTCGATGGATGGCGCCCCGGTGCTGGAATCCCGTCTGTTGCCGGCCGGCATCCTGCCGCACGGACGGCGCGGCGCCGAAATGCTCGCGCGGTGGGACGCCTCCTATCGCGGCGAGCAGCGTGCGGGCTGGGACACCGGCCGCGTGGCGAGTGACCTGCGGGACGCAGTCCGGACACAGCTGTTGCGACCTGGTCGAGCCGTCGAGTTCGGTTGCGGCAACGGCACAAATGCCGTCTTCCTGGCCCAAGAAGGTTTCGACGTGACGGCCCTTGATCTGGCTCCTACCGCGCTGGCCCAGGCGCGGCAGCGTGCCGAACAGGCCGGCGTCCAGGTGCGCTGGCTGCTGGCGGACGTGACGGCGCCGCCCGAGCTGGAGCCGGTTGACGTCGTGTTCGATCGCGGCTGTTACCACGGCGTGCGGCGCGAAAACGCGCAAGGCTATGTGGCAGCGCTCCGCCGCGTGACACGACCGGGTGCGCGGATCCTGATTCTGGCCGGGAATGCGAATGAACAGACCGGGTCGGGACCGCCCCGCGTGACCGAACAGGAACTGCGTGACGATTTTTCCGCCGGCTTCCGCTTCATCCACTTGGAAACCACTCGGTTCGACTCGGCCACAGCCGACCGCCAGGGCGCGCTGGCGTGGTCGGTCTTGCTCGAACGCCTGTAAGGCGAGTCAGGCCGGCCTGGATGGAATCGCGTGATGCGGGGAGTCCTCGGGTGGCTGGGGACGAACGAAGTGAGCCCCCAGCGCAACATTCGGGACGCGCCCTTGAACCGGTCCCTGCGTTACAACCGGTCTGGTCCGCCGCGGTCGGCAGGCTTGACCTCGCAGGTCAACTTGATTTGTTCTGGCTATCTTGCCCCACCCCTCGACCCAATTACACTCAGACTTGACCCGCGGACGAGCCGGGCCGCCGGCCGCCGTCACCTGTCGCAAGTCACTTCTGCATTCGCCGGGGCAAATATCTCGTGTCACTCCTCTCTTCACATCGCTCTTCACGTCCGCATCGTCGTTCGCGCCGACTCGTCTTCGAATCGCTCGATACCCGCCAACTCATGACCGGACTGGGCGGCATGTTCGCCAGTGCTCCATCGTGGGACTCGGCGGTCGCCGCGGACGCGGCGCGCCCTCGCCTGCCGCAGCCGCCGGCCATGGTGGCCGAAGGCGAAGCCGCTGATCAGAACATCCCGCTGCTGCTGACGCCGGCCCACGGTGCGGCGCTCGGCACGCAATCGGTCACGCTCAGTTTCCAGCCGCTGGCCGGTTACACCGGCAACTATCTGGTGCGCTTGCACGACGAGCAGTGGAACGGCAAGCAGGCAGCCGGCTTCCAGCACGACGCGACGGCACATTACCTGTGCCTCTCGACGCGGCAGACCAGCATTACGGTCCCGGTGTTGCCGGGGCACACGTATCGATGGTGGGTGCACAAGCCGTACTTCCCGGCGGCAGCCAGCAGGTTCAGCGTCGACGCGAGCGCCACGGTCCCGCCACCGAGCACGACTCCCCCGCCGACCTCGCCGCACGTGCCGACGCTGCTGACGCCCATCTCCGGAACAACCGTCGATGCTGCCACGGTGACACTCAGTTTCCAGCCGCTGGCCGGTTACACCGGCAACTACCTGGTGCGGCTGCACGACGAGCAGTGGGACGGCACGCAGGCGGCCGGGTTCCAGCACGACGCGAAAGCTCATTATCTGTGCCTGTCGACCCGTCAGACCAGCGTGACGGTACCGGTCCGTGCCGGGCACACGTATCGGTGGTGGGTACACAAACCCAACTACCCCGCGGCGCCGGCGGCGTCGTTTGCCGTCGCGGGATCAACCGACAACGGGATCCCCACGCCCCCACCGGCTGATCAGATCACCGATCCGGAACTCATTGACGGCCGCTATCGCGCGACGGCGCTGCAGCAATGGTCGCATCAGAACATCGACGTGTCGGGAGTGCTGCAGCGCTGGATCGACGCGCTCCCCGTGGGTGCCACGCTCGAGCTGCCGGCGGGCAGGTATCTGGTCAGCCAGCAGATCGTGATCAACCAGCGCATCACGCTCACTTCGGTCGGCAAATCGCTGGGCGATCCGCGCTGCGACGAATCCGGAGTCGATTGTGCCGCGCTGGTGGCCAGTCCGGCACTGCACGCGCCGTTCGGCATGCTCCAGATCAATCAGCTGGAAGCCCTGCATCACATTATCCTGGACGGCAACAAGGCCGGACGCATCGGGAGCCTGGCGTACCAGAAGGTCGCCAGCGGTGAGAACAACCGCTACGGTATCACAGCTCGTCTGGCCAGTGACGACTGCATTGTAGAAGGCAATATCTTCCGGAACGCGCTGGGCGGCGCCGGGCTTGTGGTGTCCGCCGGACGCACGCAGGTCACGATTCGCAACAATCTGTTCGCCGACAACGGCGTGCACACGGCCTACAACCTCTGGTCGGACGGGCTGACGATCCACGACCTGCGCGATTCGCGTGTCGAATACAACGTGTTTCGGGACAACACGGACATCGACCTGATCTTCGGCGGGGCACGATACTGTGTGATACGGGGCAACCAGATCACGCACACGGCCAATCGCGCGGGCGGGGCGTTTGCCGGTCTGATGATTCACAAATGGAGCGCCACGTCCGGTGACTACACCGGTGTGGAAATCACGGAGAACGTCATCGACGGGGGCCCGAATCGCGACATGGGCTCGGGCATCTACGTCGCTTCGGAGGGGTGGTATGACCAGACGCCGTTCGGATCGCTGCTGGCCGGCCAGGTATCGTTGATCCATCACAACACCGTGCGCAACGTGAAGAACGGAATGTACATCGCAGCTCGCCAGTTCCGCATCCACGCCAATCAGTTCTCCAACGCGCACGGCGTCGCGTTCCGCACGTCGCTGGGGAGCGTGACGAGTCTGGCGCCGATCGTGGTCTCGCCCCGCGCGTCGACGATCGATTTCCGGGGCGAGAACGTCAATCCGGCGACACGGTCGTGGTTTGCCTGTCAGGACTGGCGCGGACACGTTCCGAACTGGCCGTTTTGAGGCGGACGCAGGTTGCCGCATCACTGGGTGCGAACTGCCGGGTTGGCGTGATCGAACCGCAGTGCGGCAGCGCCGGCAGATCGACCCCAGCCACCCTATGCTCAGCCCAGGCAAGGCGCTAGGGTGTTTCCTGTGAGCGCAGGATGACCGTCGCCAGGCCGTGACGATTCGCCCACAGCAGCAGGCCGGTCGGGGTGACAACCAGGGCGATTCCCGCCAGCGACAACGGGCTGAAGGCATGTCCCCACAGCACGACGTCATAGAGCAGTGCAAAGCCCACCTGGGTCAGACCGACGACCGCGACCTTGGCTGGCGGCCCGCCGGCAAAGGCGGCGGTGAGGAACAGCTGCCCGAGGCCGGCCGCCACGCCCGTGCCCAGCAGCATCAGCGCCGTCGTGCCGTCGGCCACCAACAGCAGCGGTGCGCGGGCCGCAGCATAGAGGAACACGATGAGGCACGTCAGGGACGAGATCACCGAAAAGTGCAGCACCACCGCGCGCGTATCGACACGCTGGGCTCGATGCAGCGCCAACATCACCAGGGCCAGCAGAAACGACGAGGCCAAGGGAGCCAGGACGGACAGGTTGCCCTGCGCCAGCTGGGGCTGCTGAATCAACAGCACCCCGACCAGCCCGATGCCGATGACGACCCACACCCAGCGGCTGCGCGTGTGCGGCAGCAGGAACCACGACGCGATGGCCACCCACAGCGGGGCGAGGTTCATGAGCGTCACGACGATGGAAATCGGGAGCCGAGAGAGCGAGTAAAACACGAAGAGCATGCTCAGGCTGCCCGCGATACTCCGCACCCAGAGTGCCCGCGGCCGGCAGACGTGGATGCGCACGCCGGCGGCATAGACCATGGCGCCACTGAGGACGAGCACGACCAATGAGCGGACGAAGGCAATCACCTCCCAGCCGGCACGGTCCCGCAGCCCGTGTGCAAACGCACCCATCGTGGCAAACGAACAGGCCGAACAGAGCATCCAGATGTACGCCACGACGTGCCCGCTTTCCAGACCCGACTCCCGCCTCTGTGCACGCTCAGATGGTAGTGGGCGCCGGGGCGGCTGGCGAGCCCGGTTTCTTTTGCCCAGAGGCGTTGCCGCCCCCGCCCTGGAACGGATATGCTGGGGGTCGGTGAGGTGGCGTGATGCTTGGCAAGACAAAGCCCGAAGTGCTGGTCGTCGGCGCGGGTCCGGTCGGACTCATGGCGGCGTTGACCTTGGCGAAACAGGACATTCCCGTGGCCGTCGTGGACCGCGAATGGCGGACCGGCGCCCACAGCTACGCCCTCGCGTTGCACCCCCGTTCGCTGATGCTGCTGGCAGAACTGGGGTTGCTCGAAGAGGTGCTCGATACCGCGTACCGGGTCCGGCGGGTGGGCATCTACGATGCCCGGACGCGACGCGCAGAAGTCCGGCTCGCCGCGCCCGGGGATGCGGCGCTGCCGCTGGCCGTCATGCGCCAGGATGTGCTCGAACGGATGCTCGAGGATGCCCTCCGACGTGCCGGCGTGGACGTGCTGTGGAACCACGCCGTGTCGCGCCTCGTTCCTCAAGCGGACGGGGCCGTCGCGACCGTCGACACCCTGGTCAAGGAGTCGGTCGGCTACGCGGTCGCGCGCACAGAATGGGTCGTCGCCCGCTCCCAGGACGTGCACGTCCCGTTCGTCATCGGCGCGGACGGACATCGATCGCTGGTGCGTCGGTCGCTGGACATCGATTTCCCTGAAGTCGGACCGGCGCAGCACTTCGCCGTTTTCGAATTCGCCACGGATCTAGACCTCTCGGACGAACTGCGATTGATCGTCGGAGAAGAGACCACCGACGTGCTTTGGCCGTTGCCCGACGGGCATTGCCGCTGGAGTTTCCAGTTGGTTGACGAGGCCGTCCCGCCATCAACGCGCACGAAGGATCGCATCCCGGTCGACATTGGCGGCGCCCGCTACCCGCGGCTCGATCTGGGATGGCTGCGCGAGTTGATGAGCCAGCGCGCGCCGTGGTTCAGCGGCAAGGTGGAACGGATTTTCTGGCGGATCATGGTGCGGTTCGAGCGTCGTTTGGCCACCGCCTTCGGACGCGATCGCGTCTGGCTGGCGGGCGACGCGGGACATTTGACCGGTCCCGCAGGCATGCAGAGCATGAACGTGGGACTCCGGGAAGCAAAACAGCTGGCCGAGATGGTGGCGGGAGTCGTGCGCCACGGCGAGCCGGTGGCGCAACTGCGTGAGTTCGATGCCCAGCGGCTTGCCGAATGGCGGTCGCTGTTGGGCGTCGACGGACCGTGGACGTGCGACAAACAGGCGGATCCCTGGCTCGGCGCGTTGGCTGACCGTCTGATACCCTGTCTCCCCGCATCCGGCACGGATCTGCGGGCGGCCGCGAAACAGCTGGGCCTGCAGCCTCACGACCCGTCGTCGCCGTGATCGCCGGGCCGTTGTCGTCTCGCCCGGCGTCTCTCAAACCACACCTGCACCACCAGCAGGACGGTGGTCAGTGGAACGGCCACGACCAATAAGCCCAGGGCCACCATGCGACTGCTGCCGGGGTGTGTCGCCGCGAGCACCAGGTAGGTGGTGTAGGCGACGTAATAGACCAGGAACATCCACCCTTCCCACCGGGCAATCCGATGGCCCGTGAAGAAGATCGGCAGACAGGCTGCGGCCACCGCGATCATCACCGGGATGTCCACACGCAAGGCCGTCTCCGGTATCGCGACGCCGGCCGGCGAAACCGCTGCCGACAGCCCCAGCACGCACATCAGATTGAACAGGTTGCTGCCCACGACATTCCCGACGGCGATGTCCCGCTCGCCGTGCAGGCTGGCCAACACCGATGTGGCGGCCTCAGGGAGCGACGTGCCCACCGCGACGATGGTCAGGCCGATGAGCAGCTCGCTCATGCCCATCAGCCGCGCGACGCTGCTGGCACCCCGCACCAGCCAGTCGGCCCCGAACACCAACACCGCCAGCCCACCGATCACCCACGCCAACTGGGTCAACCAGGTGCCCGCTGTCGGGGCCAGCGGCGCGCCGTACTCCTGGTCGTACTCCGACTTTACCGCGGCTGTCTCCCGGCGGCTTTCCCACACGCACCAGATGGTGTAGGCGATGAGTCCGGCAAAGAGCAACAGGCCGTCCTGGCGACCAAGGTGGCCGTCATAAGCAAGACCGTACACCACCAACGACACGGCAATCATCAGCGGGACGTCGCGCCGGATCAACAGGCTCGAGACAACCAACGGCGCCACCAGCGAGGAAACACCGAGGATGAACAGCACGTTGAAGATGTTGCTCCCCACGACGTTCCCCACCGCAATTGCCGCTTGCCCGTTGAGGCTCGCTTTGAGCGACACGGCCAATTCGGGAGCGCTCGTCCCAAACGCCACGACGGTCAGGCCGATGACCAGCGGGGAGATGCCCGCCAGACGCGATAGACGCGAGGCGCCGCGGATCAGCAGTTCCCCCCCGACGACCAGGGCCACCAATCCGCCGATCACCAGGGTTACTGCACTACCCACTGCCAACACCTCCTGATTCTCTGACAGGGATTTGCCGACACCCCTCGCCGGACGTGTGACGGCGCGGGCCAAGCGTCGCCATTCTAGAGAAAACTGCTGCCTCCGACCAACTCCAGGTCGCTATTTCCTGCGTAATCGCTATACTTTCACCAGTCCGCGGGGCGCGACAGCGACGACTCCCCCAACTCGACCTGTGGAAAAGGCTACATTGGCAGGGGAAGCCGTGTTGACGCGACGTGGAATGTCGCCCAAGTCGATAATGTCTTTTCTGGTGTGGAGACGCGAGACATGCAGACATCGATCGACGTACCGCAGGCGTTTTCGGTGCGGGACGAAAACGAGTTCTATCCCATCCGGCATCTGATGAGCAGGCTCAATCCCAGGTTAGCGGTCACCCGCGTGTCGACCGGCCGGCATATTCACGGCGGGCCCACGGTGGTGTGGGGCGTCGTGCACGTCAACGAACAGCCGCCCACGGCACAAGATGTCGAGATCGCGTTGCGGACTGCCGGGTACGACTTCGAGCACAACGGACCGGTGCAGTCGGCCCTGATGTGGGGCGCCGAGTCGCAATGACGCGCGGCCTTCAAAACGCCCACAAGCGAGGAATGAGCAGCACGGCCACCAGCCACAAGCTGACATTCAACGGTGTGCCGATCCGCAGGAAGTCCGAGAAGCGATAGCCGCCCGGACCATAAACCATCATGTTCGTCTGATAACCGATTGGCGTCATGAAGCTCGCGGACGCGGACAGGACTAGCGCCATCAGGAACGGTCGCGGACTCACGTCGTAGAGTCGCGCGGTCTCCAGGCAGAACGGAAACACGAGGACGGCCGCGGCGTTGTTCGTGATCACTTCGGTGATCATCGAGCCGATGAAGTAGATGACGGCCAGAGCAGCGACGGGTCCGAGGGCCTGCGTGGCCTCGACGAGACTCGAGGCGGCCGCGGTCGCCAGCCCCGAGTTCTGCAGCGCCGATCCGACACCGAAGGCCGCGGCGATCGTGACCAGCACCTGCCACTCGACGCTCCGCCGGGCATCGCCCGCCGAGATACAGCCACACGCCACCATCAGGACCGCAATGAGCGTGGCCGCCACCAACG
>JALOQX010000020.1 GCA_025459265.1 Pirellulaceae bacterium
GCATCGGCCACGGCGCCCGTGAAGATGTCGAACCGGTCATTGCCGTTGGCGACACCTGGCAAGGCCACAGCGTCCGCCTGACTCAGACGCACCAGGAGACTGCCATCGTCGCGACCGGTTACCTGGACCGTGTCGAGGCCGCCGAGCGTGTCGATCGTCACCGTGTCGAAGCCCTGCATGTCGCGCAGACGATAGAGCAGCGGCTGCAGCGGGTCGACCGGATTGGCGTCCGCGACGACCACCAGCGGATTCGCGACATCCCCCGCCGCCGTGAAGTCGGCCGTCACTCGTTCCGCGCCGCTGGTGCCGACGTTGTCCGGGTTCGTCCCGCGCAACGTGAGTGTGTCCGTATCGCTCAGGTCGCCGTCATCGTCCAGCACCACGATGTCCAGATTCGTCGTGTAGCTGATGGCGACGATCGGTGTGCCAAACGCGCCATTGGTCGCGCGGAGTTCGCCCTGTTCCGGGCCGGACGGCTGAATCACGATATTCTCGGATACGCCGGCCTGCACCGCAGTGTGGTAGATCAGGAGATCCGCCGCCGCCCCGTCGGCCTGCACCGGATTCCCCTCGTCAAACCGCACGTCGATGCCCCAGGACGTCGGCGTGTTGTCCGCGTACGGCGTGAGTTCCAGCGTGTCGATGTCGTCCGGGCCCGCGCTGGGCGTGCCCGGCGGCGGATTCTGGTCGTCTCCGTACACGTTCAGAAACACGACGTTGCGGAACGCAATCGGCGTACTGCCGTTGATCCACAGGTAGAACTCGTTGTCCCCGTCGGTGTCCACGTCGAACCGCGGGTCGACCGGCGCGCCGGTCGGGTTGTAGGCCGGGTTGCCGGCCAGTCCTGCCAACGACGGCAACAACGAGTCGACCTCTGCGCCGACGACGACGAAGCGATCGTTCTGGTCCACCGCGGGATCGTTGTTGTCTCCGATCAGGTTCACCATCTGGCTTGTCAGGCCCGGCGTCAGAACGACGTTCTCGATCGAACTGAACGAGAGTCCCTTGGAAGTCTGGCCGGACACGGGGTTCGTGGTGGTGATCGTCACCTCGGGCGGTGTCGACTTGTCACTGAACACATTGATTTCACCCGGGGTCACGACCGCCAGTCGATCGCCTTGCGGCGCGAAGGCGGGCACCGGGTCACCCCCGTT
This sequence comes from Pirellulaceae bacterium, assembly GCA_025459265.1. Taxonomy (GTDB): domain Bacteria; phylum Planctomycetota; class Planctomycetia; order Pirellulales; family Pirellulaceae; genus JAAYDI01. The sequence continues at coordinate 1,155 of JALOQX010000020.1, forward strand.
GATCTTCATCGCGAAATTGTACGAGAGGACGGCCACGATATCGTCGGCGATCCCGCTACCGGCCGGAACCGCTTCGAATCCCGCGTTGACGATCAGCCCATGCACCTTGTCATCGGTCAGCTGGACGAAGCTGGCCGTGTCGACGTTTACATCCAGCAACGGTCCGACGGAACCGTTGACCACCGTGACCCGCGCATCGGTCACCGTAATATCGTCATACGCGTTGCCGACACCGAAGCCGGGCACAATGACGCCCACACCCAGCAGATCAAAGGGTGCGATGGTTGTGGCCGGATCCACCACCGGGTCCTCACTCGGTGCGTACACGTACAACTGATCGCCCGCAGCCGCTCCGTTGCCACGGATCGTCAGACCGGTCTGCCGCACTCCTTGCACCAGGATGTCGGGGCCGGACCCGCCTCCGGCGATCCCTGGATACGCACTGCCAAACGGATCGGCGTCCACGGGACCGTCCCACGGGTTCCCGTTGAGGAAGATCAGCGCTTCGCTGGCCGAGAACGGGGCGACGGTCAGGTCGTCGTCGCCCGCTGTGCCACGCACCGTGACGACATCGTCGTTGGCGGCATCGCCGGCAAACAGCACCTGCTCGGTCGTTCGAATGTCCAGCAACGTGCCGCCATCTATGCCGATAACCACGTCGCCGCTGGCCGCGGACTGATACGTCATCGTCACCGTCCGGGCGCCGCCGCCATCGAGCACGCGTACGAAGTCGCGGCTGCTCGTGTCGTCGTTGTCCGCCTGGCCGTTGATCTGCACGCTGGCGCCCGTGACCACGGCTCCGGCGGCCACGTACACGTTGAACACGTCCGGCGCGTCCTGGCCGTTGAACGTGTGGTCGGCGTCGGGGGCCAACTGGTCCGCCTGGATGTTGAACTCGCTGCCGCCGGAGCCATCGGTAATCGTGACCCGCGCGGTCGGGGCGGTGCCTCCGACTCCCGTCGCGTCGATGTTGAACTCGTTGGTGCCGTCGCCGGCGAGCACGTCGATGGCTTCCAGATCACTGTCGTAGAACAGGATCCCGTCCGGGCCGAAGATGCCGCCCGGAGTGACGGCAGCGCCGAAATCCCCGCCGCCGATCGTGGTGGCGTCCATGTGATACTGGTTGTCGCTCGCGTCGGAGAGGTCGATGATGTTGAGCGTGTCGTCGCCCGCTTGCGCGTTCAGGTCGATGGGGCTCACCACGCCGTTGGCGGTGCCGGCGAGCGGATTGGCCAGGTCGTCGTCGATGTTGACGACGTCATCCCCGCCACCGGTGTTGAGCTCGGTCTCGGTCAATCCGGCCGCCGTGGATACGACGCTGAGGGTGTGGCCGGCATCATTCATGGAAATCTGCAGGCGACCGGCGTTGAGATTCACGTAGGTGATCAGTCCGCCGGTACCGCCGGGGCCGGTGATTCCGGCAATCGTCGTAGCGGTGATCGTGACCGTTTCCGACGGGCCGGCACTGGCGGTGTCGTCGACGATCAGCGTGTCGTCGCCGGCGTTGCCGTTGACCAGCACCGTGCCCAGCAACCCGTCCACATCCGGGTCGGCGTCAAACAGCTGGAACAGGTCGTCCCCGCCGCCACCGTAGAGCTCGACCGCGACACCCGCGCCGTCGCCGCCACGCGTGTTGTTCCGCACGCGCAGCGTGTCCTCCGCGTTATCGTCAGCCAGCGTATCGCGACGACCGTCCAACACGATCAGGGACAAGGCTGCTTCAGCACCACCGAGACTGACCAGATCGAGCAGGTCCGCGCCGTCGTGACCAAAGATGCGGAGCGTGGTGAACGCTCCCGGCGCAAAGTCGAACGACTCGTACGGTCCGGCCGTCTCCTGGACCCGCGTGCCGCCCGCAATCAGCGGACTGGGCACCACCTGGAACACGTTGTCGGTCGGGTCACCGATGACAGTGAGCGTGTCGCCCCCAACGCTCGTCGTTAGCACGGGCTCCAGATCCACAAAGTACATCTGCAGCGCCGCGCTGCCCGCGCTGGTCAGAATCTCGCCTTCCGAGGTCGTCGCGCCGGACCCGCCGCCGACACCGTCCCCGATGGCGTACGTCTGATCAAAGCCGGCCGCCAGGTTTCTGAACACCACGCGATCAGCGTCCGCGCCGCCGTCAAAGAGCAGACTGGGCACGCCGGGAATGTTGGGGTTGTCAAAACCGGCTCCCAGCGCCCCCGCGAACGTCGGCAGGCCGTTCTGACCGTCCACGATTAGCACGTCGTTGCCCGCCAGGCCGGACACGGCCAGGTTGCTGATGACGTTTTTCGGCGCATTGAACTGCAGCACTCCCTCGCGGAATACCTGCAGATTCGCGCCGCTGGGATCCAACGCCACGCGGAACTCATTGGCGCCGGCATCTCCCTCGATCACGAGGTCCAGGACGCCGTTGACGGCACTGACGAATTCGATGCTGGTATAGGCCACCGCGCGATAGCCGCCGGGGAAACTGATCGAGCCGGCACCGGGCCCCGTGATCAGCACGGTGCCGCTCCCTGGTCCGGCCAGATCCACGGTCAGCTGATCACCGGGACTGGTGAAAAACACCGGATTGTTCCCGGCGATGGTGTAGGCGGTGTTGAGGCTCGGGGCGACGCTGATCGTGTCAGCGCCTGCTCCGGCCAGCAGGGTCAGATTCTCGGTGGTGGCGTCGTAGGTGATGCTCCCCGGGTTCGGTCCCGCCACGGACGTGGGCGCCACGCTGTACGCGGCGGGTGCCACGCGTGCGGAGTCGGAGACCACGACCTGATCGGTACCCGGTCCGCCGATGAGCGTCAGGTTGCCGACGATATTGGAGAGATCGCCACCGCCGACGTTGAGCGTATCACCGCCGCCGCCGGCATTGATCGTCGTGGCGACCGAGGTGGACGGCACATCCACCGTGGCTCCCACGGTGTTCTGGGCAAGCAGCGTGACACCCACGACGCCCGTGTACGTCGCACCTCCGAACGAGGGCCGCGTCAAACTCGTCCCTGTGACGGTCCAGGTATCGGCCGTCGCATTGAGTCGATCATCCACCAGCAACACGTCCCCGGCGCCGCCGCCGCCCTGGACGGTCACAGCATCCGTCACGCGCGCATTGCTGCCCGCGGTGCTGGGCACAATCGTGATCGTGTCCGCGTCGGCAGCTGTCTGAACCGCCAGCGCGGCGAACACCGCTCCGGCAGCCTCACCGATCCGGGACTGGATCACGTTGACGGTGTCGCCGCCCGCGTCCCCGTTGAGCACGATCTGGGTGAGCGCATCGGCCGTGGACCGCGGTCCGATGTTGACGGTAAACGCGTCGTCCCCGCCCAGCCCGTTGACGGTCACGACTCCCTTGTTGCGGAACTGAATGGATTCGGCCAACCCGGCGAAGTTGATTTCGTAGGTCGTCTCGGTGCCACCGGTCACCGGATCCGGTACGCTCGAAAGCGGTCCGTCCACTACGTTGACAATGTTCGCATCGATTGCATCGTCGACGACCAGCGCTGCGGCCGGCACTAGATCCTCCACCGGCTCGAGGCCGGTAAAGGAAATCGTGACCGCGCCGCCATTGTACGACAGCACGCCGGCGTGCCCCGTGGCCGTTCCCGGGGCCGGCGTGTAGCGACCCTGCATCGGCACACCCGGATCGCCGGTGTGCACCAGCCGGTCACTGGCACCAAACCCGCCTTCGTACTCGATCGGCACGGTGATCAACCCCTGCGATTGATCGACCACCAGTGTATCGCTGCCGCCCCGGCCGTCGACGGTGATCTTGGTGAGCTTGGACATGGCGACCGAGCCGAGGAACGTGCCGTTGAGCGACACGTCGAGAACGCTGCTGTCGCCGCTGTTGGCCACCAGGACGAACGTGTCGTTCTGGTTCACGACGTCGCGATCACCGGCCAGCGGCAGTTCGCCGCCAGTCAACACGAGGATCGCGTCGACCGTCTGGATCAGTCCGGCCCCGGAGGCAAGATCGAAGCCTGCCGGCGCGATATCGATGGCGGAGGCGATCAGCGTGTTGCGCAGATCCGGCGGCGCGAGCGTCAGATCGAAGCTCTTGACCAGCGCCGCCACGGCCGCCGCATTCGGGGCCGCTGCGGAGGTCCCGAAGAAGCTGGCAAAACCGGGCACCGATGTGCTCGTGCCGTCCACCGCCGTCAACACAGGCTTGTTGATGATCTGCAGCGGAATCGGATTGCCCGCCGTGTCGAGCGAGCGGGTGACCGGCCCGCGCGACGAATACGACTGGATGGTCAGCGGCGTCTGCCACCAGGCCGCGGCCACACTGATCGCGTCCGCCGTACCGTTGTGACCGGGGTTGTGCGGATTGTTCAGCGCGCCGGCCACCCCGAGATGCTCGCCCACCACCGGATCGTTGAAACCGATCCACTTGAAGCGCGTCGCGGTGTTGCCGCCGAACTCCTGGATCACCATCTGCGCCGTGATCGGCGCGCCGGTCGTGTTGTTGTAGGTCAGGATCTCGCGCGGCTCCCCCGTGGCCGGATTGAACTCGATCGCCGCGTCCAGGATCTGCGTGCCGGCCCCGTTGAGCAAAAACACGTCGAAGTCCGAGACCACTCCCCCAAAAGGTTCGTCGTACTGGAACACGATCGTGGTGATGCCCGTCCCGAGCGTGATGGTCTGGGTCAGATCGTTGGACCCATTCCAGTCGTGATACTTGCCTGCGTTGAGCGTGGGAATATTGGGGAAGGGATCCGTGTTGTAGCTCTGGAGGTTCAGCGGGGCTTCGTAACCGCTCGTGCCCCGATTGCCCGCCGAGCTGAAATAGGTCACACCCGAGGCCACGGCAGCTGTGACCGCCTGCGCTGCCAGACCGTCCTCGAAGAAGGGTTCCGTCGTCAGGCCGTTAAGATCATCCACCACGATCGTCGCGCCGTAGCCGACCAGCGCGTTGATCGCAGCGGCCATGGCCGCGTCGCCACCGATGCCCGAGGCAAACGCGAGTGCGGCACCCGGCGCGATGTCGTAAATCAGTTCCAACATGGCCCGGCCTTCGTCCGTACCATCCGACGGCTCGGGACGCAACAAGGGAATCCCTGGCGGCAGATCCCCCGTGGCCACCGAATCGGCTAAACCCCCGTCGACCTGATCCGCACTGTCGGAGATCACGCCGACCGTCACACCCGCGCCGTTGATGTCAAACAGCCCCTTGGCGGAATCGGCCAGCAAGACCGACTCGGCCTCGTTCACCGTGGATCCTTCGCTATCGGTCGGCTGCACGCGGATGATCGGCATCACCGAAACGACGCCACTGGCGGCCGCCACCGTTTCCAGCGCGCCAAGCGGCAGATACCCTTCGAGGATCCCCGCGTGCGCGGCCGTCGCCATCAGCTGGAAGCCCGCATCCGCCAACACGGTCAGCACATCCGACATCTCGCCCGACGTGCGGATCGTCGAGTACACAGCGTTGCCCCGCACCAGCATCTGACTGCCGGAATCCGGTGCGAATTGCGGCGGGTTGCCGCCGTCCTCAAGATACGCCACGTACCGGTCGTGCAAGGACCGGAGTTCCATCCCCACATTCGGCATGGTCCCGTTGTAGGTCGCCAGCAGCAGGCGTGCTTCCAACGATTCCACGCGCAACGATCGATCCACATGACGCCCCACGACATTCCGCCGCGCCAGCCGGCGTCGGGCGTAGCGATTTTCCCTCGACACGCGACGAGACGAATTCCGATCGTATGCAGTTCGACGGTTCACGGGACGCTCCTCTCGATGACTGTTTCCCGAACGCTCGCGGCCGCTTCCAGCAACAGGCAAGTTGGGTACCGAAATCCATTACCGCTGCGCGAGAGCGCGGAGACGACGCGGCCATTGACGGTGTATAAAATACGAACTACGGCGAATCTAGGAGGGATCGTAAACCCTAAAATCGTCATAGTCAATAAGCTCTATGGAATTTAACGCCCTGTGGCCCCCCCGCCCGAGGCGCGGGTCCGGCGGGACCGAGTCAACGAGGCAGCTGGCTGCCAGGTCGATCACAACACGCGATGGGGGAGAGGGCAGGGTAAGGGAGCAACGGGGCGACCGGGCGTCCAGACGCAACCCTCGTCGCACGGCAGGGACAACAGCCGGCACGGCGGCGCATCAGCCCGGGGCGGGGGGTGGTGCCGGCTGAGCGGTTGTGCCCTGGTGCCGGCAGGACGCAACGAAAACCAGCCGGTCAGGGACCGGCTGGCGCGGGCGTTTTCGACGGAGGAGGCTGCGTCGCGTGCGAACTAGAAGCGGCCTTCACACCGCAGGACCAAGCCGTCGAAGCTCATGTTGCCGCTGAGTCCGACGAAGTCGTTGTTGCGCACTGCGGCGATCCACTCATCTGTCTTGACCGTGTTGTACCAGGCACTGATCATGTAGCCACCGGTCAGCCGCCACGTGCCGCAGCGGCTCTGCCAGCCGGCCCCAACCTCGAGGTCCAACATCGGCACAATCCGCCCGGCCTTCCAGGTCGTATTGACCACCTCCGGGTCGAAGCTCTGCGTCTGGAGATAGTCGGCTGTGAAGTCGCCGGCAATCAGATTGCCATAGGTCTTGCCGTAGATCAGCCAGCGCCGGCTCATCGAGTAGCGTTCGCCCTCCAGGCCCAAACGGATGCCGGCTCCGTAGAAATCGATCTCGCTGCGGACGCTCTCGGTGCCCGTGGCGACGAAGTCGGCCGCGAAGTCCTGGCTGAACTCTCCAGCTCGGACGCCCACCAGGAACGACAGGTTGTGGTCACCCCCACAACTCAACACACGACGATAATCCACGTCGAGGAACTGGAACTCGATGTCGTGACTCGCCTGCGCGGAGAGGAAATCCTGAGCCGCGGTGAGCGTGCCAGGGTGCGATACCAGTGACCGGATCACGTTCGGCGCTGTCGTGGTGATTTCATCCGTGCGCGTGGATTCGAAGTACGTGTACTGGCCGCCAATGCTGCTGCAGCCGTCCAGGACATAATTGAACCCAAGTCGGAAGGCAGGGTCGTAGTCCTGATCTACCACGCCCATCCGGCCCACCTGGATCGGATTGGCTGTGGGCGGTGCCACGATCGGCCCGTCAATCGGCACGCCGTAGGCGACTTCCGAATTGCGGGCCTGTAAGTATAGAAACTCACCGTACACGGCCACCTTGTGGCACCAGCACGGGTCACCACAGGCACACTCTGGACACGTGCCTTCGCCGCACGGCACGGCGGACGCCGCCGCCGGCACGGCCGCATCCTGACGGACGTCGTACCCAGCCGGTACGGCCGGCGCGTAGGGCATCGGATAAGCCATGGGGGCCACCGGCGCGTAGGCCCCCATCATCTGCTGGGGCGGCAGAGGCTGGGCACCCACGTGCCGCGCACCGAAGGACAGGATCCCGATGGCCGTGACTGTGACGAAGAGTCGCAATTTCATGGATAAAATCCCCCCGTGTGTTTTCGCCCGATAAATCCCATCGACCGGAATCAGCACCAAATCAAGTTCAACGCGTGCGTCCAGCAAAGTCACTGCAGTTTCGCCAGATTGTCAGAGGGCGGAGGACAGAGGGCGGAGGGCAGAGGGCGGAGGACAGAGGGCGGAGGACAGAGGGCGGAGGACAGAGGGCGGAGGACAGAGGACAGAGGACAGAGGGCGGAGGACAGAGGGCAGGGCGGAGGGCGGTTCTCTTTCGACAGGGTGAACAGCATTCACAGGATGGGGTGCGCTATGAGACAGGTGGACTCGCCTGTGGCGCATCCCATCCTGTCCATCCTGTTCATCCTGTCGTCATGCCGCCGCCCGACCAACTGCTCACGGCGCAAACAGCAGCGGAAAGAACTGCCCACCCAGGGGCTGTCCGACCGGCAGCGGCGGGACCCCGGACAGCAGTGGCTCGGTTGAGGCGGATCGTACACCGTCACGAACGGCGTTGATGACCGTGGCGCGGCGCGGCCGGTCCGTCCGGTTGGCGAACGAGCCGTGCACCATCAGCGGATGGTGGAACGTGCACTCGCCGCGTTTGAGCTCCACCGCGACCGGCTGGCGGAATTGCTCCCACTGGGCATCGGACAGCACCCCGCGGATCGCGTCCATGTCCCCCGCCAGCCCGGTGATCTCAAGCAGATCCCAACGGTGGCTGCCGGGGACGTAGTGCACGCAGCCATTGTCGATCGAGCTGTCGTCCAGGCCAATCCAGCAGGTGAGGTGCGCCATGGGCTGCGTCCGGGTCCAGTATGAATAGTCCTGGTGCCAGGCGACCACGCCGCCGTGCCGCGCGGGTTTGCAGAACAGCTGATCGTGCCAGAACCGCACGGCACCACCCAACAGCTGGCTGGCTGGGACCGTGAACGCCGGATGCCAGAGCAGATCGTGGAACGCCTGGCCGATCCGCCACGCACCCAGTGCGTGAAAGAGCACCGTAGTGGGATCGGACGACTCGTTGGTGTGGTACTCGTACCACAATTCGCGACCGGGATGCTCTGCCTGGAAGAAGACGTTGAGTTCCTCCCGGAGGACTTCCACCTGCTCGTCACTCAGCACGCGCACCCCCGGCAGGTAGCCTTGTTCGTGGTAGAACGCCACCTGGTCGTCGGAAAGACGCCAGTCGCCAGACTCGTGCGGGTCGACGACCTGGGGAAACAGACAGGTGACGGGATGATGGTACTTCGAGAGGTCTTCGACCATGGAGAGAGGCTCCCGCGTGATGCCCGACTAGCGACCCACTCCGCGCGGAGTGCATCGTGCCAGATCGGCGCGCCGAATTCAAGTTGTCCTGGGCGCGTGTGCCCCCGCTCGCGGCGGCACGCTCAGGCATTCCCGCCGGCGGGTGGGCGATCGTCATGCGCCGGACCCGGCGTGTCGGACTCGTCTCCGGCCGGCGGGACGATGGCGACCACGCGGTCTCCCGGTGCCGGCTGGAAAGACCCCTGAGGCGTGCGGATCTTGAGTCGCTTGCTGGCGTCCACGGCAAAGAGCACGAGGGCCGCCTCGCCGTAGAGCGTGCGAAAATCAGCCCAGGTGAAGCTGGCGGTCAACGCGGTGGTCTTCACCACGCCGCCGGTCGCCATCAACTGCTCCAACTGCTGGTGAGTCAAGTCCGTCTGAAACAGGGAACGGCCGCGGCGCGTTTCCGGCACAGTCTGCCAGCGACTGTGCGTCCGCGCACGGGGCGCGAGCTGATAGACATTAGCGCGGGAGAAGACGTGGACGTACTCCATGGCGGCCAGCGTATTGACCTCGTCGTTCGGGGTGACGGCCAGCAGGCGACCAATCCCCGCCAGATCCTCGGTCTCCTGGAAGTGCTCGGACAAGATACTGGCGCACGTGGCCGGCAATCCGGCCAGCCGGGCGGCGGTCACGTTGGCGTAGTTCGTGTCGACCAACAGCACACGGACCTGTAGTTTGCCCAGCGCCGCCGCCACGTCGCGCACCCAGCGGGACGCGCCGGCAAAGAGGATCCCCTGCGGGTTGGCATCTGCCAGGCGCAGCCGCCGCGCCAGCGGGCCGGCCCCCAGTCCGCACAACGTGACCGTGCCGAGGATCACGAGGAACGTGACCGGGGCCAGCAACTGGGCCTGCGTCGCAGTTGCGGGCTCGGCGGCCACGCTGCTGTCCAGCGCCGCAAGTCGCAGCCCAAACACGCTGGCAACCGACGCCGCCACAATCCCCCGCGGCGCGACCAGTCCCACAAAGAGCGTCTCGCGCCATTTCAATCCCGTCCCCCAGGTGCTCAGGAACACCGCCATCGGCCTCACGACCAACACCAGCAGCAGGACGAACAGCACGCCGGCCCAGCCAAGGGCCGCCAGGGAACTCAGCGGGATCCGCGCACCAAGCACGATGAACAGACAGCCGATCAACAGCACCCGCAGGTGCTCCTTGAACTCCAACACGTGGTCCACGCTGACGTAGCGCTGGTTGGCCAGGCAGACTCCCAGCACGGTAACGGTGACCAGCCCCGATTCGGCGCTCAACAAGTCGCTTCCCCAGAATGCCACCAGCGCCACGGCCAGCACGAACACGCCATGCAGGAAGTCGGGCACCCAATACCGGCGCAAAGCGATCACCAGCAGTGCCGCCGAACCCAGGCCCAACACGGTGCCGATGGCCAGCGTCTGCACGACAATCCCGACAATCGCGGGCCATCGCACACCCTCCGTCTGGGAGATCGCCTCGAACACCAGGACGGCCGCAACCGCACCCAACGGGTCGATCAAGATCCCTTCCCACTGCAGGATCGAGCTCACCCGACGCTTCGGCCGGATCTGCCGCAGCAGCGGTCCGACCACAGTTGGTCCGGTCACGATGAGAATTGCACCCAGCAGGGCTGCTACCGGCCACCTGAACCCGAGCAGGTAGTGGCCGAGCAGGGCCGTGAGCCCCCACGTCACCAACGCGGCAAGTGACAACAGCCGGACCAGCACGCGAGCACTCTCACCCAACTGGCCCCAGCGCAGCGTCATGCCACCCTCAAAAAGGATCACCGCCACCGCGACCGATACCAACGGAAAGAGCAGGCGGGGCCCCACGGCGTCACCACCGCCCGTCAGCCGCGTGAGAATCTCATCCGGCGAGATCCAGATGCCAACAATCATCCCGAATGCGAGCAGCAAGAGAATGCTCGGTATTTGCAGGCGCCAGGCCAGCCACTGCGCCAAGACACCCAGGCACGGGACCAGTACGATCAGCAACAGGTAGAGATGTTCATCCATGCGCGGGACTCCGGCAGCACCCCGGTCGGGCAATCCTCCAGGAGCATCTACTAGTCCTCGGGCTTCTTCCCCGCAAGGTCACACGCGTTCGTTCAGCCCGGCAGAGGGAGGCGAGCCCGGCGAATGACTTCACCACGGCGCACGCGCTCCCGCATGCGGGCAGGGGACAGAAAAATCCCTCAAAGTCCATTTTTCTGTCCCCCATTTTTCTGCCTCCCATTTTTCTGTCCCCTCTGGGATCGCACAAACCGCCAGGTGCACTCAGCCCGGACAGCGTCGGGGCGGACTTTGACGGTCGTGCACGGTATCCCGATGCGCGAAACCCGCGGGGCGAACGTCCGACGTTTGTTCAATCGTGGTCACGCCAACCGATAAACAGCTGCGTGGCGCCAGTGGGAGCTGGCCGGCAGAGCCTGATTTCGGTGGAGCGATCTGTCATGACGACCTATCCGGGGCGCGGCACGGCGAAAGTCCGTGCGACATTGTACCTGTCTCGTGAGCTGCTGGACGAAGCGCGGAACGCCGCCGTGTTTCTCGCCGGCCCCCCGGCACGTCTGACGCTTACGAAGCTGGCCGAGCAGGCTTTTCGCGCTGAACTGGAACGGCTCAAACTGCGCTACCTGGGCGGTGCCGCGTTCCCGGCCCGCGACGGCGAACTGCGCGGCGGCCGACCCATTGCGGCATAGCGCTGGGGTCCGCGCCGAGGGAGAAACCGCATGTCCCAATCGGATGAACAAACCGTCAAGATGTCGGCCAACGAATCGTCGCAATGTGCCGATGCCAGTGCCGTACGGGCGCGGCTGCTGCAAATGATCGTGAAGAACGAAGAGTCGCGAAAGCCCAAACCGCAATGATCCCAGTTGCCCGCGGATCGCTCCGGCACGATCCCGGTCCCCCAGCGCGTCAGACGCGCACAGCCCGATCCGCTTTAACGCTCCGCCGCCGGAGGATCGCGGTCGCCGGCGCCCTGCTGGTCGCGATCTGCTGCGCACCGGCCCGTGCCGGCAGCTTGTGGCCCTGGTCGCGTCCCCAACCGCCCTCCACACCGCCGCACCCGGCCGTCGTGCGGGTCCTGGCCGAAGAACCAGACGGTATTGCCCAAGGCTCCGGCACCCTCGTCGACGCCCAAGGACCCTACGGACTGATCGTCACGAACTGGCACGTGGTGCGCGATGCCTCGGGGCCCATCAACGTCGTATTCCCCGATGGATTTCGCTCGGCCGCCCGCGTGCTGCAAGTCGATCGGGACTGGGATCTCGCCGCGCTCCTGATCTGGCGTCCCACGGCCGCCGCCGTGCCCCTGGCGCAACGCACCCCACGACCGGGCGATCCGCTGACCATCGCCGGGTATGGGTCCGGAACCTACCGCGCCGTGACCGGACGCTGCACCCAGTATGTCGCGCCCAGCGCCCATCATCCGTACGAAATGGTGGAGGTCTCCGCGGCCGCGCGGCAAGGCGATTCCGGGGGCCCGATCTTCAACGAGCGCGGCGAGTTGGCCGGCGTCTTGTTCGGGTCAGTGAGCGGCACGACCTCCGGCAGTTACGCCGGACGCATCCGCCAGTTCCTCGCCTCGGCCTGGCCGCCTCCGGATTCAGCCCCGCAGACAGTCGCGTCCGCGTCCGCGGCAGCCGAGGAGGGACCGTCGCTGCACCGATTACCCGAGGTCGACGCGTCCGCCGCGCACGTAGCCCAATTGACCCCGCTTCCTCCGCTCGGCCGATCCGGCGAGCCGCGAACCACCAGTCTCGATCCGACAACCCCGTCCCCGGCCGCGTCTACCGATGTCTCGCCAGTACCCTCCACGACCGTCCAGTGGAGTGACCTCGCTGGTTCGACGCTCTACGAGCAGGTCAAGACCGTGCTGGCCGTCATCGGCTTGGCCGCCGTCTTCCTCCGCCTCACCGGTGCCGGACAGAACCGTGTTCGCGACGATTGATCCGTACTGACACGGCGCCGATCAGAAGCCGTACTTGAACATCCAGTCGAAGACTACCGAGTTGGCCTGGTCGGTCGGCCCAAGCTGTTCGGGCGGGACCTGCCCCACCCGACTGTCCATGTACGACGTCTTCCAGTAAGACACCTCAAAGCCGGTGGTGAACTTCTTGGTGATGTCGTACATCAAGTTGACGAATACGAGGCTGTTGTACGTGCGCCCGGTCTGCATGTCCCGATTGTTCGGATCGTCAATCCCGAAGCCGACATGGCTGTGCCACTGATCGTTCCAGTCGTACCACAGCTCCGCCCAACCGCCCGTGCCGCGAATCGGCGCCCGGATGCAACCGCACACACCCTGGCCGATGCCGCCCAGAAATGGGCTCAAGTTGGCGCCCGTGAAAAACTCGCCCTGGACGCCCCAGCGCTCGGTGATCGGCGCTTTCACGTCCACGTTGAGCGACCAGGTGCGGTACTGCGCGTCGTCCTCGGGCGGCAGCGACTGGGGCGGCGGTCCAAGCCCGCGAAAATCGAACTCCGTCCGCCCGATGTGCCCCGACAGACCCACTTCGATCGGCAGGCAGTTCTCACCGCGCGGCCCCAACTTCCAGCCAAACCGCGACTCAATCACCGGCCAACTGCTCGACTCCCGATCCACCGTGGCACTGGTCGAGAAGTCGGGCACAATGTCGTGATTCAACGAGACCTGCCACGTGGCCAGCGAGGTCGGCGAGAAGTCCAGGTACCGCTCCCAGCGGAATTGAGGTCGGCGGAACCCGATGTTGCCACCCATCCAGCCGACCGAGTAGTTGACTGTATTCATAATCAGCGGCGAGACGACATCGGACGTCTGCCCGACCAACATCCGCCACCGGTCGTTCTTGGCCTCCCAGTACGCATGCCGCAGCTGGACGCCCGCCTGGTTCTCCACCACGAACTGGCCAAAGAAATCGATCTCGAAGTTGCCCCCTGTCTGGGCACCGCCGAAGATCGACACGTCCGGCCCAGTCAGATTGAAGCCCACACGGGTGCGCCGCGCATCGATCGTATAGGCCGATTCACCCTCAGTCTGAGGAGACGGTACGAACAGCGTGAACGCGCCCGGGTAGGTACGCTCGGTCGCGTAAATCATGTCCGCCCAGAGTGCGCCGTAAGGGACAATCTTGTAGTCGCCAATCGTCCAGGGGTCCGGAGCTTTCGGTGCCGGCGGCGGGGCCGAAGCCAAGTCCGCCACCGAGGGTGCGGCCGGCGATGCGGGCATCGGAGCCGGCTGCGTTGCCAGTGTGTCCGGTCGGGGCGCCATCGCGGTTTCAGCGAAGTCGCGCCCCGAAAAAAATCCCGGTGGCTCGCCAATTGAATACGTTTCCGATGGCTGTTGTGCGGCAGCGATGCCTACTGTCGCAGCCACGATCGATGCGGCGCTGACCACCCAAATCGAATGCCTCAAGCGTGTCATGCAACGTCTGCCTATATGGATGCAACCGCCACGGGACCTGTCCCCACGGGACCTTCCCCACTGATGGGGCAGTCGAACACATTGCGGACCGTGCGGCCGCTACAGACCGCGCAACCAGAAAAGTCACGTCAATCGATACAATCGGACACTCACCCCAACAACTTGATACTGTCTGACGAGTTTCGGCCCGCTGGCATCTGACCTCTGGCTTCCGGCAGAAGGACCCGTGGCAAGCACGGAGCGACGAGGGAGCGGCAATCGAGGGACGAGGGCCCATCAAGGATTGACGAGCGAAGAGGGAGAGCGGAAGAGATCAACGGGCCGCTAGCAACGAGTGGCGAGCCCGGAAGGCACCCTCCGCTTCGTCCCTCGTCCCTCCTTGCTCGCTACTCGTCCCTCCGTCCGGCCTCCTCCGCCTCGCCCTGTCGGCTCGGCAGGAGCCTCGCCCTCCCATGCGCGCCTCGCCCTGCCGGCTCGGCAGGAGCCTCGCCCTCCCACATGCGCCTCGCCCTGCCGGCTCGGCAGTAGCCTCGCCCTCCCACATGCGCCTCGCCCTGCCGGCTCGGCAGTAGCCTCGCCCTCCCATGCGCGCCTCGCCCTGTCGGCTCGGCAGGAGCCTCGCCCTCCCACATGCGCCTCGCCCTCCGTCCTCCGTCCTCCGTCCCTCGCCCTCCGTCCCTCGCCCTCCGTCCTCCGCCCTCCGTCCTCCGTCCTCCGCCCTCCGCCCTCCGTCCTCCGCCCTCCCGGCCTCTGCCAAAACGCTCGACAACCCAGTTGCCAGTCCGGTATGATAAGGGGCAGAGGAGCGGGAACTGCTGGGAGGAGCGTCGGTCGATGCCAAGTGGATCCGACACCCACATCGGGCGGGCGGAAAGTGATACGGTTTGCCTAGGGTTTGCTCCAGGGCAGTCCGTGCGGATCTCCGTTGGTCTGATGGAGGGGTGTGAGGCAGTCGTCGTGCAGCAGCGTATGCGGGGGCGCGTGCTCGTGCGACTGCAGCCAGGCGTATTTGTCGAGATCCACCAGTTTTGCCTGGAGAAGATCACGAAGATCCAAGAGCAAGCATGATCAGAAACGAGCAGCGAAACATGATGCCCGCACGGTCACCGCACTGGTCGAGACAGCCGATTCGACTTTCGGAGTTCGATGGGCAACGGATGGCGGTGATTGTGAGCCGACCCAGCGGTCGCGTGGTGCTGCGCGGCACGGCCGAGTTCGTGCGTGACGATGCGATCGGCAACACGCTCAACATCCGGATTGACGAACCCGAACCAGGTCATCCGGTTCTCGTCATTGCGGAGCGCTCCTGGCGCGGGCGCATCGTCCCAGATTTCCACCACGGCTGCAAGTTCTGCCTGACTGTCGATCAGGCCTGAGCCGATCGATCAGGAAGCTTTCAGGAACAGCGCGCTGCAGAAACCGCGTTTGAGCTGTCCCAGCATGCGGCCTGCGCGGGCGCGAAAGGACACAATGTGCGGCTGCTTCTGCGCGGGGGCAAACGACACGTACTCGGACCAGATGCACTCACCGTCAATGCGATAAACGACTTTTTTTCCAAACGGTGTCGATGCCAATGACTTGGTGACCACAATACCGCTCCTGCGACTGCGAGACCACACCTCCTTCGAGCATTGAGTGCATCCTGCTGACAGTAGATCTCCGTAGTACCCTTAATGATCGGCCCACGGGCAGCGGGCGATGAGAAAACCCGCGCGGTACCGTTTGTGCGGCGCGGGCAAAACCGACCGGGTGTCCCGGTTGTGCAGCGAGGAACCGGCGCATCACGCGCAGTGTTTCCGCAGGATCTCGCTCTGACGCGTCAACTCCGGATCGAGCCGCGCGATGCCACGACAGATGAAGTCCAGGTGTCGCTGTTCGGTTTCCCGAAAGACGCGCAGACCACGCACGAAGTCCGAGTCGGCGGCGGAGACAACACTGCTGAAGACGTCGTTGATCTCGGACGACTCAATGTCGATCACCAGCTGCAACGCGGTGCGCAGCGAGGTGATGTCGTCGACCGAGATGGCGGCCTCCCGCATGCGGCGTTCGAGCTGCGGCACGACCGCCTGCCAGGGCCGCACCGGTCCATCGTCCCAACGCTGCCGGGCGGCCGCCGCGCGACAGAGTTCGAGCAGTTGGGCGTGGGATTCTTCCTGTCGCGCCAGGTCGGCGAAGAAGTCCTGCACGGCCGGTTCGCCCGTGAACCGTTTGGCCAGCACGGTGTAGATGCGGCTTGCCTGCAACTCCAGTTCGACGCATCGGGCCACGAAATCCGCCACCTCGTCCGCCGCCGGTTGCAGCACTTCGGACTCGGCCAGCACCGCCAGAAATGTCGTGTCCCGCCGGGCGAAGAGGGCGCGCAAGAACACGCGCCAGCCGAAACAGCGGATCGTAACGATCGGGTGCGCCAGAATATCCCGCTTGTTGATCGCGCCCACCATGCCATTGCTCCCCCGGCCAATTGACACGGCTCTGGACACGCCACTGCGGTTTAACCTACCGCTGGTCGCAGGGCGAGTCAACTGCGGATCACCTATCCGACAGCTGGTTGAACCAGCTCCACCACGCTGGGGGCTCACTTCATTCGTCCCCAGCCACCCGGAGAATCTCGCAGTCGCGCAAAGTCCACTCAGTCCCCACCAGCCACGGGATGTGCGACAATAGCCGCAGCGGTCACGACCGGGACGCGGCCACGACTGGACCGGAACGCGGGTTCCGGATCCGCGTCCGCGACGGGTCGCCGAGCCTGGGAGTCACGACATGTCTGTTCCGCGGAGTTCACGGCGTCAGTTTCTCGCCACCGCCTCGGCGGCGGCCGCGTCCATGTGGGCGTGCCACGCCCACCGGTCGTTGGGTGGGGCCGAACTCAACCCGCCTGTTCCAGCCCGGCCCGTGCGGCTGGGAGCCCCGGTATTCGACGCACCGGCGGATCCCGCCCAGTTCGCGCTGGCCCACCGTCAACAGGGCCTCCGCGCGGCCTACTGCCCGGCCGTGGAACTGACCGATACCACCCGCATCGCGGACATCCGCCGCGGGTTCGCTCAGCACGACGTCGTGATCGCCGAAGTGGGACGGTGGAAGAACCTCTTGGCAGCCGATCCGGCGGAACGCCGCAGCAACCTGGCGTACGTCACCGAAGGATTGGCGCTGGCCGACGAAGTCGGAGCCCTCTGCTGTGTCGACATCGCCGGCTCGTTCTCCGGCGAGTCCTGGTTCGGGCCGCATCCGGACAATCTCTCCGACACCTTCTTCGACGCGGCCGTCGAGAACGCGCGCAAGATCGTCGACGCCGTGCAGCCGAAGCGGGCCAAGTTCTGCTACGAAATGATGGGCTGGGCCTTGCCCGATAGCCCCGCCAGCTATCTCCGGATGATCCAGGCGGTTGATCGACCGGCCTTTGCCGCGCATCTGGACCCCTGCAACCTGATCAACTCGCCGACGCGTTTCTATCGCAACACCGAGCTCCTGAATGAGTGTTTTGACACGCTCGCACCGTGGATCGTCAGCTGCCATGCCAAGGACGTCGCCTGGAACGTGGGCATGCAGCTGCATTTCGAAGAAGTGCCGATCGGGGCCGGCACGTTGGACTACGCGACGTACCTGCGACGATTGACGCAGCTGCCGCAGGACGCGCCCCTGATGATCGAACACATGAAGGACGCCGCCGAGTACGAGCGCTCGCGACAGCGCGTGTTCGAGGTGGGCACCTCCGTGGGTATCGCATTTGCCTGACGGCCAGCGCGCGCTCCGGTACGCCACGCCGGGTTTGTTCTCGATGCGAGACCGCGTTCTCACTCTGAGAAGCCGTGCCGGCCACTGGCGGCCGGGCGTGCCGTCTCAGGAGACCAAGCACCGCCGAAATGTCGCCGCGACGGCCTGCACGCGCCGTTGGCACGTGATGTGCTCATCAAACCAGTGGCCGCGACGGCAGCCAGTCGCGCGCATATTCATATTCAACCCCTTTTCGCCACAAGGTCCGGCAATCGTCGGACCTTGTGCTATTTCTCCCGGCAAACACGCATCGGCCTCCGCGGATACGACCGTCTCACTTGATTCCCGATCTTCCAGCTCAGCCATGCCCGTCGGCGCCACGTGCACACCGCTCGCACGCGCCTCGGCACACGCGTATAATCCCGCTGTCGGCATCGGGTCGTATTTCTGTTTGGGGAGGCACCAACTGTGTCCTTTCTACGCGTTCTCCGTGCGGTCTCCGCATGGCGGTCGCCGCAGGCCGCCGTTGTTCGTGTCGTCCTGCTCATCGCAGTGACGCCCTGCCTCGCGCAGGCCGATATGCTGATCCGGTCTCACGACGCCAAGCGGCATGACCGCTTCTACGTCGGGGATGATCGGGATTTCATTGGCCAAAGCTTTGACTGGTCCGGAATCGGCAAGACCAGCTCAGGGCGCTGGGCAACGATGATCTCGCCCAGCTACTTCCTGAGTGCCACACACTACGCTCCCGGTGCGGGCAATCAGGTGACGTTCTACCCGGGCAATGACGCAGCGGATGCGCAGGTGTACACCGTGGAAGGGGGCCAGGCGATTGTCGTCGGCGGAGTTGCGACCGATCTCTGGCTGGGAAGGTTGACCACGTCGCTGCGTCCCGAGGACTCGATCACGTATTATCCGATCCTGCTGCAGGGCGCGACGGCGTCCTATCTGGGCATGGAGCTGTTCAACTACGGCAAGCCGGACCGGGTCGGTCGCAATGTGCTCGACGACATCGCGGAGGCGGAAGACGAAAACGGCCGGCGCGGCCTGAGCATGATCTATGACTATGACAACCAGGACGTGCCGGACGTGGGTGGAGACGAAACCTATCTGCAAACGTTCGATTCAGGCGGCCCGAGTTTCACGGTCTGGAACGGCGCATTAGCCCTGCTGGGGATCCACTGGTTCATCGACGACAACCCGCCCGAGGGATTGCGCTATTCCGGCGACACGTTTGTACCGCACTACGTGGCCGACATCAGCAGCCGCATGTCGGACGAGTCGCCGACTCTTGTCCCCGAACCTGCCACGCTTGCGCTCTGGTCGGCCGCCGCCCTGCTCACCGCTGCGTGCGGTGCGGTGCGGAGGTACCGGCGGACTCGTCAGCCATCGCGCCGCGTCGCCCGCGGAACGTGCTGACACCGGGCGTGCGGTGGTGGCCGATCAGGTCAGAAGAACCCGCCCTGGCCCCCCATGCCGCCCCCGGCCCCCATGCCACCGGGCTGCCCGTGCACGCCGCGCGCCTGCAGGACGTCCAACAGCTCCCGGATCTCGGCGTGAACGGCTACTGTCTGGCGGATGAGCAACTGATCGCCCAGCGAGAAGATCGCACCTTGCCCCGGTGCGGGACCCCAGGTTCCCGGCGCGACCGCGCCTTCGATGGCGTGCACGACCCGGTCCTCAGGCAGACCCCGCAGGTCGTAGACGGTGAGCACCCAGGTCGGAACCTCCGTTCCCCCTTGATCCGTCGCCGTATGCTCCGGCACTCCGTTGCCGGCCGTCCCGTCCGCCAAGGCTGCCGCGCGGGACCGTCGCAACGCCTGCAAGAGGTCGACGAGCTGTTGATGCACCTCGGCCGTTTGGGCGACGACCAGCAGTCCCCACGGGTCCAGCGCCACCAGGTTCCCGGCGCCGCCCACTTCGGCCCAGGCGTCGGGCTGCACCGTGGCAGTGACCAGCTGACACAGGTCATCGAGCGTCGCCGCGGACACTCCCTCGCCGGCTGGCTCGCCGGGCGGGGCGAGAAAATCGCCCACCGGGTAAACCACCGTCGTCAGGTGTTTCGCCGCTTCGTCCGGCGTGGTCACCACCAGTAACTCGTTCGCGACCATGCAGGTCAACTGGAGGTCGGCCAGCAGCAGTCGCAGCGCCGAGCGCAACGGCACGCCCTGCAAGGAAATCGTCACCGGCGTATCGCTGTTGAGGCCGACGGAGTCCAGAGCGCGACGGTCGATCCAGATCGGAATGTCGTGCGTTCGGGACAGGTAGTCCAGGACCTCGCGCAAAGGGGCCTCGGAGAACTCCACGGTCGTGTCCGCGTCGAGCATTTGTCGGAGCCGGTCATTGGCAGATCGCTGCGCCTCCGGCACGGCGACGACCGGCGTCCGGTCAGCACCGTCGGCAGGCGCTGCCCCTTGCACCTGCCGCGCCGTCCGAACGGCTGCCAGCAGGGCGGCAATCTGGGCATGACGCTCGGCCGATTGCGACACCGCCAGCATCTTCCAGGGACGATAGACCTCCAGGCTGCCCGCGCCGCCCACCAAATCCCACGAATCCGGCGAGACGATCGCCGTGACGGCATCGACGATCAGGTCGCTACGCTCCGCCGGCGCGCAGAACAGTCGTGACGGGCGCGGCGCAGGCATGAGGTCCGAGACGGCATAGACTCGTTGCATCAAGCGGTTTTCCGCCTCGCTGGGGTTCGTGATCTGCAGCACCTGTTCGTGCACGACGTAGGCCAGTCCCAACTCGCGCAGCACGAGGTCGAGCGCGGACCGCAGCGACACCCCGTCCAGAGACGCCGTCACCGGCGTATCGCCGTTGAGCCCGACGTCATCCAGCGCGCGACGGTCAATCAGGATCGGGATCTGGCACGCTCCGCGCAGGTAGTCCACCACCTCGCTCAACGGCGCCTCCTGAAACTCGAGCGTGACGGACGCGTCCAGCGCCGCCTCAATCGCCTGACCGTTGCCCTCCGACTCGAGACTGTGCGCGGTCTGGCCGTACGGCACGGCCGACAGCAGGAACACGACGCCTGCGCAACACCACCACCGATAACAACGCGCCAAAGCCATAGTCTCCGCCTCCTGTTCCGCCAGAGGAATGGGCACTCGCCCGCCATCCTCTTTGCGTTAATGCCCGGCCCCCCTCGGGTGCATTGTAACGATCCCCGCCTCGAGAGTGCAAACAACCGAGTGTGCCGTCGCCTCGCCGCGCAGTGTCCTGCGGGCGTGGGGGCAGTCGGGTCGAACTGAGGGTGTGCACAGAAACAGGGTCAGCACGAGCATTGTCGCACGGCTCTCCGAGCCGTGAGTTCTCGACTCGGAGAGTCGAGCGACGGACGGCAATGCGGACACGTGTTGTTGAGCGCGCCCCAATCGGAATTGCATGCTTCCGGGATCACGCGATTCCATTTCGTTTGCACGCCGCAGCGGGATTTGCTAGACTCGGGCGGTCAGGGGCGAGGCCATCAGGGCAGACGGATTCTTCTTCCGAGTCCCGGTCGGGACCGAGGCAGCAGTTCCTGCGCATTGATTGAGAACGCGCCGGGTCCGGGACGGGACGCGGAGTGCACAAGGGGGCTGCCATGCACACTCGTCGCGCAACGATTGGACTAACGCTCGGCCTGTCCGTTGTCTGCCTCGCAATCGAGTGCACCGGGGCGGACGAACCAGAGGGCGATGCCGGGGCCCTGGTACAGGCCGCCTTGGAAGCCGAAGCTGCCGGCGACGCCCTGCGGCGGCAAGCCCTGCTGAGCGAGGCGCTGGCCAAGGACCCCGATTGTGCAGCCGCGCGCTGGCATGCCGGATTCGTCCGGATCGACAACCGCTGGCTGACACTCGACCAAGTCCACGACCACTTCCTCGCCGACCCGCGCATCGCGGCCTACGGGCGGCTGCGCGACCAGTTGCAGGTTGACCCGCGACGCGACGTGCTGCTGGCACGCTGGTGCCAGGAGCAGAAGCTGACCGACGAGGCCCGTTGCCATTGGCTCGGCGTGCTCCGAGCCCAGCCGAACCACGAGGAGGCCTTGCGCGCACTGGATATGCAGTGGTACAACGGCCAGCTCTTGCCGCGCGCACAGGTAGCGCGGCAGCGGCGAGTCGACCTCCAGGCCTCCCGCGAGCTGCTGCGTTCGAGTGTCGCGCGCCACGACCGCTACGATACGCTGGTCATCCGCTGGGAGCGGGCGGCTGCCGCGTGGGATCCGCACCTGCCGGCGGACATGGAGGCCGCGCTGGCCGCGGAGAAATCGCCCCACGCGGTGGTGCTCGTCAACCAGGCGATCTGCCGGCGCAGCCAGGCCCCCAAACAGCCGGACGCGTTGGAGACCGTCTGCCGGAACTGGATCCAGCTGCTGGCGCGCGAAAGGGCTCACACGAAACTGGTCGTCCTGCACGCCATCGGCCATCCCCAGGAGTCGGTGCGCCAAGCAGCGGCCGATGCGCTGCGGCCCCAGCCGCGCGAGCAGTACGTGCCGCTGCTCCTGTCCTGTGCACGCTTCCCGATGGAACTCGCCTGCTCCCTGCTCGGTTCGGCCGGGTTCTCGACCGCCCAGTTCACGCTCGACGTCCAGGGACTGGAGCGGGACGTGCAATACGAACACCAGGCAACGCTGACTCGCGTGTCCGGACTGGATGTGGTCGTCGCCCCGATGCCCGAGAACGCCTCGGTCATGATATCGGGCGGCGAGAGCCCGCAGCAGGCGGCTGCCACGTCGGCGTGGCGTCGCGCTGCAGCGGGAAGCCTGCAGAGCCTGAAACAGCAGGTTGCTCAGTACAATGCAACTTCCGAGCTCATCAACCTGCGCGTCGCAGCGGCGCTTCAGCGCGCCACCGGCGTGGACCTGGAAGCGGACCCGCGACTCTGGCAGGCTTGGTGGAACGAGTACCTGGCTGAGCAGTACGAAGTCGATCTGGCACCGGCCGCCACGTCGGAGACCGCGACTGCCGCAGACCCGTCGCTTGTATCCTCGGCCAATCAGCAGCAGCCACCGGCGTCCCAGCCGCACGCACGGCCAGTCGATCGGATCCGCACCAGCTCTAATCAGGTCATTCAGGCACCGCCCATTGAGCAGACAGCGCTCTCCGGCCGTCCCAAGGGACAAGGCATGCCCATCGAACCGTGGCGGCTCACCTTTCGAGCTCCCACAAACGCCAGCCGTCTCAGCATGGCCTACGTATACGATCCTCCCTCCTGTTTCCATCGGACGACACCGGTCTGGACCCAGACGGGACCACGCGCGATCGAGGACATCCGTCCGGGGGATCAAGTCCTATCGCAGAATCCGACCACGGGCGAACTGGCCTACAAGGTCGTCGAGTCGGTGACCACGCGAGAACCCACGCCCATGGTGCGTCTGACCGCGGGCGGCGAGGACATCGTGGCCACGCTGGGACATCCCTTCTGGGTGATCAACCAACGGTGGACGATGGCCAAGCATCTGCGGGAAGGGATGCTGCTGCACACCGTCTCGGGTCCGTTGCCGATCGCCAAACTGGAACTCCAGGAGCCGGCCAAGGCCTGGTACGATGTCTCGTACAACCTGCAGGTTGCCGACTTCCACACGTTTTTTGTCGGTCAGCACCAGATCCTGGTCCACCATCTGTCCATGTTGTCGGTGCTCGACGAAGGTTCCACCCGCGTCCCGGGACTGTGACCACCGTCGGGTCACTGCTGTCGAACGCGGTGACATACGCGCGGAGAGTGGCTTCTGGCGTGGTATTCAAGGCTTCGCTCCTTGTGCGACGCGAACCATACCGGGGCATCGACCGACATCGCCCGCAATGGCAAGCTCGCTATAATCAACCGGTTACTGCCGACACCGGATCGGCTGAGACGGCATTACACCATGCACAAACTCACGAGTGCCACCGCGCACGTGTTCTTTGCCGTTATGTTATTCGCATTGACCGGTCAGACGCGGGCAGCGATCGCCCAGGATGCCGGAGAAGAGCTGCGCGAAGTTGCCCGTGCGGGGGACGTGGGCCGTGTGACTCAGCTTCTGGACGCGGGAACGCCCGTCGATGCGCCCGGACGTCACGGACTCACGGCGTTGATGTTCGCGGTCCAGCACGGCCATCTGGATGTGGTGAGACTCTTGGTGCAGCGCGGCGCCAACGTCAACGCGGCCGACACGTTCTTCGATGTCACCGTGCTCCAAGCCGCCCTCGCGTACCGTCAGCCGGACATCGCACTGTACCTGCTCCAGCACGGCGCGGCCGGACGCGCCGATGCGCTCCAGTGGGCCGCGGAGCACTCGCACCTGGCGCTGGCCCAGGCGGCGCTCGCACCGCCTGGCGTGGAACGTCTCGATCTCGAAGTGGCGCGGCGCGCCGCTGCCGATAAGGACCCGGCCGTCCGTGATCTGCTGGCTCACGCGACTCCGACCCCGCGCGCTGCCCCGCCCGCCCAGGTCGACCCGGCACACCTCGAGAAACTGGCAGGCAAGTACCTGAGTCCGGACAATTCAGTTGTTGTTACGGCCCACGGCGGTCGTTTGCAGGTCTCGATCGATGGCGCAGGCCCGATCGAGTTGCTGGCGTTCGGCGACGAGCGGTTTGAGAACGAAGCGGGCGATGTCCGATTGGTCATCACCGGTCGAGCGGGCCTGGTCGAGCGCGCGTACCTCACGCGGGCAGATGGCGGCGAACTGATGTTGATTCCGTCGAGCCAGCTGGAAATCGGCGACCTGCGATCGGCGTCCGACGTGCCGCTGTCGGCAGCTCCCCGCGGTCCGGCCGCGGCGTGGCGCCAGTTTCGCGGCCACGCTGCCGCCGGGATCGGTGACGGGCAAGGGGCAACGGTCGACTGGGACGTGAAGTCGGGAAAGAACATCCGATTCAAGACGCCGATCCCCGGCATCGCGACCTCCAGTCCCATCATCGATGGGGGCCTGATCTTTGTCACCACGGCGATCAGCAGCCAGGGAGACACGACCTTTCAGACCGGTTTGTACGGCGCCGGGGACTCGGTCGACGACACATCGCCGCATTCGTTCCGCCTGTATGCACTCGCCGCCGCCACCGGCTCGATCGTGTGGCAGCGCGAGGTCACCCAGGTCGCGCCGACAGTCAAGCGGCACCTGAAGTCGAGTTTCGCCAACTCGACGCCAGCCACCGACGGCCGGACCATCGTCGTGCTCTTCGGCATGGTGGGTCTGCTGGCCGCGTACGACCGCGACGGCACGGAAATCTGGCGACGCGATATCGGCGTGTTGGAAGCCAACGATCCGCAGTCGGGCAGTGCCCAGTGGGGCCACGCCAGTTCCCCCATCGTGTGGAACGACCTGGTCGTCGTGCAGGCAGACCGGCGACGCGACTCATTCCTCGCCGCGTACGCCCTGAAGACCGGTGACGAAGTGTGGCGTGTGCCGCGTGACGAGCCGTCGACGTGGTCGACGCCTGCGATCGTGGCCGGCCCAAACGGTGATGAACTGGTGACCAACGGATTGCTCATCCGCGCCTACCGGCCGCGGACGGGCGAACTGTTGTGGACCCTGGGCCCGAACTCGGAAGTGATCGTGGCCACGCCTGTAGCCGCGGACGGGATGGTGTTCGTCACCGGCGGTTATCCGCCGGTGCGGCCCGTCTACGCCATTCGCGCCGGTGCCCTCGGGGATCTGACGTTGCCCGACGATGCCACGTCCAGTGCGGCGGTGGCGTGGAGTTACGACCGGGGAGGAACGTACGTGCCCACGCCCATCGTCTACCGGGGGCACCTGGTGACTGTGAACAACAACGGCGTGTTGACCGCCTATCGACAGGACGATGGCGAGGTCGTCCATCGCGGGCGCATCGCCGCCGCATCGACCGCGTTCTCCGCGTCGCCGGTAGCCATCGACGGGCGTCTGGTGATCGCCAGTGAGACGGGTGAGGTCTACATCTTGCGCGGCGAGCCGGATTACGAAGTGCTGGCCACGCACGCGATGGACGAGATCGTGATGGCCACACCCGCCGTCAGCGACGGCCTGCTGGTCATCCGCACACTCGGCCACGTCGTGGGCATCGCCCAGTCCCCGTGAGGGCCAGTCGCCGCGGGAGCAAGCCGACCGCTTTCCACGGACGTGCCGGATTCCGGGATTCTCGGCGTGGCGTACCCCACGTCTCGCCCGCTTCAACGTTCGACGCCGCATTATCCCGGGGCCTGTCGTCCCCGGCAGAGGCTGTGCCGGGCCTTCGGCCCTGGGCTGCGAATGCGCCGGGATTGCACACGACCAACTGAACCGAAGGGAGCAGTTGCGGATGAGAAGAAATCGAGATTATTTCATCCGTCGACTCGTCAGGCTCCACTGTCCCGGCGTCCCCTCACCGAAGATATAGCTGAACGTGTCGTCATCAATCCGTTTCAGCGTGAGGCCAGCCGTAACCGTTCACAGGGCGGCGCCCTGTTAGCCGCGATTTGGCCCAGAGAGTCGCCTTTCGCTCCGCGAAAGCGGCGCTACTTTCGCGGAGCGAAAGGCGACTTTGGCGGCCCGTGAACGGTTACGGCCAGCCGAACCGCTGTCACCCTTTTTCCCGAAGAAGGTATCCTGCTCTAGCTCGAAAGAGCCACTTCGTTCTCCCAGCGTAGGGCGCAGCACAAGCGACGGAGCCGTTTGGGTGCGGCGGCAAGCACTTGACGTTCTGACGCTTAGGACGTAACTTCACGTCGGCCTCGCGTGCGCCGGTGGCTGGATTACGGACCATCGAAACGCGATGCGACGAAGCTTCGCTGACGGGCTGACTACGAAGGAAATCCCCACATTACTTCCGCGAAGGATTACAGCATGAAACGTCTTGTACTGCTCATCGGGGTCTTGCTGGGAGCGCTCGCTGCGACCCCGGATATGGCCGTCGCTCAGTCGGGCAAGCCCAATATCCTCGTCATCTGGGGCGACGACATCGGCCAGTTCAACATCAGCGCG
The DNA here is from genome assembly GCA_025459265.1 of Pirellulaceae bacterium. Taxonomy (GTDB): domain Bacteria; phylum Planctomycetota; class Planctomycetia; order Pirellulales; family Pirellulaceae; genus JAAYDI01. Next base: position 27,813 of record JALOQX010000020.1, read on the forward strand.
TACAACATCGGAATGATGGGCTACAAGACGCCCAACATCGACAGCATTGCCAGGCAGGGTGCGATCTTCACCGACTGGTACGGCCAGCAGAGTTGCACCGCCGGCCGCGCGGCCTTCATCACGGGCCAGTCGCCGATCCGCACCGGGCTGACCAAGGTCGGCCTGCCCGGGGCGCCCGAGGGCATGCGCCAGGAAGATCCGACCATTGCGACGCTGCTGAAGGCGCACGGCTACATGACCGGCCAGTTCGGTAAGAACCACCTCGGCGACCGTGACGACATGCTCCCGACCAACCATGGCTTCGACGAGTTCTTCGGCAACCTCTACCACCTTAACGCCGAGGAAGAGCCGGAGAACGCAGACTACCCGAAGAATCCGGAGTTCAAGAAGAAGTTCGGGCCACGCGGTGTCATCCACAGTTTCGCCGGGGGCAAGATCACCGACACCGGTCCGCTGACGAAGAAGCGGATGGAGACCATCGACGAGGAGGTCACCGCCAAGACGATCGACTTCATGGAGCGGGCGAAGCAGGCCAACAAGCCGTTCTTCATCTGGTGGAACTCCACCCGCATGCATATCTTCACTCACCTCAAGTCTGCCTCCGAAGGCAAGACCGGTCTCGGCATCTACGCCGACGGAATGGTCGAACACGACGGACACGTCGGCCAGTTGCTTGCCAAGCTCAAAGCACTCGGGCTCGAAGAGAACACGATCGTCATGTACTCGACCGACAACGGCGCCGAGACCTTCACGTGGCCTGATGGCGGCACGACCATGTTCCGAGGCGAGAAGAACACGCAGTGGGAGGGCGGCTACCGCGTCCCGACCATGATCAAGTGGCCGGGCGTCATCAAGCCGGGCATGGTGGTCAATGAAATCGGCGCGCATGAGGATATGCTGCTCACGCTGGTGAATGCCGCCGGTGGCAAGAACGTGGCCGAAAGCCTGAAGCAGGGTGCGACGATCGGCGAGCGGAGCTACAAGGTGCACCTCGACGGCTACGACCTCGGCCCGGCGCTGCGCGGCGAAGCCCCGTGGCCGCGCAAGGAGTTCATCTACTGGACCGACGACGGCAACGTGGCCGCGCTGCGCTACGAGAACTGGAAGATCACGTTCCTCCAGCAGGAGGCCGAGGGACTCAAGGTCTGGCAGCAACCGTTCACGGAACTACGCGCCCCCACCCTCACCAACCTGCGCATGGACCCGTTCGAGCGCGCCGAGCACGAGAACGCCATGGGCTACCAACGCTGGTATCTCGAGCGGATGTTTGCCATCGCGCCGGCAGGAGCGTACGTGAGCCAGTGGCTGCAGAGTTTCCGGGAATTCCCGCCGCGCCAGAAACCGGGCAGTTTCAACCTCGAACGCGTGATGGAAGCCGTGACCAGCGGTTCCAAGCAGTGACCCGTGCAGCATCCGCCGAGCGCGGCATCACCCCAATCGATCATCCTGTATATCCTGTGAATCCTGTCAAAACGGGACAGACACGTCGATCTTCGCCGGCTGGAGCGGCCTCGGCCGGTGGTGACGGAAATGGCTGGCTCTTCTCGACAGGATGCACAGGACGAGCAGGATGACAGAGCGTCTTTCCTCACGTCCCGACGTGGTTCCCGATACTCCTGGGGACGATCTTGCCAAAGTGCCATATTTTTGTCACTTAACTTTGCCTTCCGTGTTCGTAAGTGCGAGCAACTGCGGATCGCTCGTAGCCTTCATTCAAGGGTGCCTGTGGATGGTACCACGGCGGCGTCCCTGAACGTGGAGCAACCGCAGCAGGCCTGGAAGGCCGACTGGCCATAGCCAAGGGCGAGTGTCCTGTCCGTTCCCTATTCTGACTACGGCCCAGGCGCCTGTGGCGTCCTACTTTTCCGCCTTGTCTTGCCCCAGCAGTTCGAGCACCACCGCCTCCAGGAATTCGAACGTCTGATATCCTGTGACCTTCAATCGCACCGTACCCTGCCGGTCCAGAAAGACCGTCGTTGGATAGCCGAGTCCGCCCGGCAACTGCTTCTGCGTAGCGCTGTCACCCACCACACACGGGTAAGCAATGTTGTTCTGGGCTATGAACCGCTCGATCATCTCCGCACGCTCTGACTCCTTAACAAGCTCGTAATTGATGCCGACCACTTGCAGGCCGGCCTCCTGGTACTGCGTGTGCAATGCCACCAGATGTGGAACCTGCTTGCGACACGGCGGACACCACGTTCCCCAGAAATCCACAACGACGACCTTGCCGTTGAAGTCGTCGAGTCCAATCGTTTGGCCCTTTAGATCCGGCAGACGAAAAGCGAACTCAAAAGGCCGGTTTTCCGCGAGCGCAGCATGAGCGTCCTGACGCGCCTTCGCTCGCAGTTTTTCCCGCGTTGCGGCAACCAACTCGTGGTAGGCCGGCAACGCGCGAAGTGGTTCGAGATCTGCGTCCCCCTCCACTTCGGCCAGGTCATCATGACCGGCTTCGATGGCTTCGCGTAAACACCCTAAGGCCTTCTCCTGCTCACCCATCATGGCTCGGGCACACGCTTCGTTGTACAGCACCTGCCGCAGAAACTGCTGCTCGGACAGCTCGAGCGACATGCCAGGTGGCCATCCTCTCCGCGCGCAGTCGCTGGACCTGACAAGAAACACGTTGGCGGAATCGCGACGGAATCGCGATGCCAGTGACAGCGCGCGCGACTGGTGCGCTCGCGCCAGCATCTGCAGCACTTCACGATTGTCCGGACTCAGGCTCAAGGCATCTTCGCCAAGCACAATCGCCCGCTGATTGTCTTGACGCGCCAACGCCTCTTGAGCCTGCGCGAGGAGTTGATCGAAGCTGACTTGGGTCGCTTTGGCCGCGCGCACCGACTCCGGCGACAGATCCATCGCAGCACGAAAGCCGATCGCGAAAGAGGCCATCACAGCTCCATACGCCAGTCGGCATCCTGCGCGACAGAGCTTCTCTTCGTGAACAAAACCCCCGCCACGTGCGACTCGATCCAATCCCGGGCCTCCGAGCGCCGGGCCCGGTGGTCCCTGCGGATCCTCCAGTGGCGACCTGGCATAAAAGTCTTTGTCGTAGATGTCGTTGCACCACTCGATCGCGTTTCCATGCATATCGTAGAGACCGAAGGCATTAGGCGGATAGGAACCAACCGACGTCAATCCCTTTCCGAAGTTGCCAACGTTCGCCAGTGCCTGGTTCATTGCGTTGCCGAAGTGAAACGTCGTGGTCGTGCCGGCGCGGCACGCATATTCCCATTCAGCTTCAGTTGGCAAACGATAGGCTCGTCCGGTGGAACGTTCTTCCCGTAACGCCGAAAGCGTGCGGCAGAACTCCGCGGCGTCTTGCCAGTTCACGGACCAGACGGGACGATCGTCGGGCTCGACGGACGGCATTGGTTTGTCTCCTGGCCTGCCCGGAAACGTCCTCGGGGCCGTTTGATCGACTCCCATTACCTGGTGGAAATTCGCGCGGGTCACTTCGTGAATGCACAGGTAGAAAGGTCTCGTGATTTTCACATTGTGCTGCTGCTCTCGATTATGTTCATTCTGTTCCTCGGACGGCGATCCCATGACGAACTCACCGGGCGGTATCAGCACGAACCGCATGCCGATCGAGTTCATCACCTCCACGGGCAGTCCCAAGTAGTCAGCCCATTGCTGCTGATGCGACTTAGCCGCCTCCGCGTCAAAGGGCGACCGGGCCGCCGGCGGCTCGACAGGCGGATCGGCTGCGCGCAGCATGCCACACATCGAAATCACGACGAGGAACATCATTTTCTTGGAGGACACGTGACGCTTCTCCTATAGTCAGCAACCGCATCAGACACGGATCACGGTGTCCCAAATCTATCGCGACACATCGCTTATGACAATCGCCGAATTACCCGAAGTCCGCCGAACACGCGCTTGATTGTCCTCAATTCCCGCCTTCATCAGAGCCCCGGAACGGAGGGCAAGACGCTCTGTTCAGCCGCAGGGCCAGAGTGCGCTGTCAGGCGGACGGCAGCCCCCGCGCTCCATACCGGCGGCCCCCATCTGCACCCGTGCCGCCCGACGCACTGCGTCGGGCGCGACGGGGGGATGGCCGGCGCAGCGACAAGACCGAGGGGCCATCAGCACAACGGCGCGGCCGCCTCAAACCGGTAGCCTCGCCAGCCAATCGCTTCCGTCGCTCATGCGTCAGCCCAATCGATCATCCTGTATATCCTGTGAATCCTGTCAAAACGCGACAGACACGTCGATCATCGCCGGCTGGAGCGGCCTTGGCTGGTGGTGACGGAGATGGCCGGCTCTTCTCGACAGGATGCACAGGACGAGCAGGATGACAGAGCGTCTTTCCTCACGTCTTTCCTCACGTCCCGACGTTGTTCCCCGGTACTCCTGGGGACGATCTTGCCACAGTGCCACACCTCTGTCATTGGACTTTCCCTTCCGTGTTCGGAAGTGTGAACGACTGCGGATCGGTCGTAGCCTTCATTCAAGGGTGCCTGTGGATGGTACCATGGCGGCGTCCCTGAACGTGGAGCAACCGCAGCAGGCCTGGAAGGCCGAATGTCAATAGCCAAGGGCGAGAGCCAAGGCTCCGCGTGGAGAAATGGAACCGTACAGAGCAGGTCTGTGGCATCGTGCCACGATCACTCCCGCCGGACCACAACCCGACAGCGCCAAAGGGAGACGATTGGCGAGGCACGGGACCCTCAGGCGGTTCGTAGTACGCGCCAGCTTCGGTCGCCACGCCGCCACAAAAGGGCGAGATGCAATCGCCGCCTGGTGAAGGACTTACGTCCAGTGGGCGACATCAGACTCGAACTGATGACCTCCGCCGTGTGAAGACGGCGCTCTAACCAACTGAGCTAGTCGCCCGCAGGAAGGACGGCGGCTCGAAACCGCCGTCCTTCCTGGGCTCTAAGCATATCGGAATCGGCAAGGGCTGACAAGCGTACGCCGTCGCAGGCAAAGCAGACGACTTGTACTGCACGAGGGAATCGGCTCTGCTGCCGCAAGCGTGTGACGAGGATCGGCCGCCGCAAGCCGACTGCCGCTACCCTAATTAACCCGGTCCTGCTTCTGGTCCCCAAGAACAGCCAGGGTGGTTGATCACCATGTACGACGCGAGCCCTCCGCCGTCGACTTCGTGCCACTTATTCATGCTGACGTTGGGCATGCTCCTGGCGTTAACGGGCCCAACCCGCGCCGGCACGCTGCAGCTGGACAGCCCGAGCGGCACGCTGCGCGCGGAGGTGTGGTGCGCGGCGGACGGACGGCTGTCCTGGTCGCTCCAGCGCCTGGGACGCCGCGTGTTCGACGCCTCGCCATTGGGCATCACGGTCGACGGCGTGGATCTCGGACGCGAGGTGACCTTGGGTGACGCTACAAGCACGCTGATTCACGAGACGTTTGTCACGCGCGGGGTCAAACCTCAAGGCACAAATCACTGCCGGGCCTATCGTGTGCCCGTGCGTCATGCAGCCAGCGGCGTCGACTGGATCCTGGAAGCTCGACTCTTCGACGATGGGTTCGCGTGGCGTTACCGCGTGTCCGGCACCACGGCGCGCCGCGTGGCCGGCGAAGCCTCGGGATGGACGCTCCCGCCCACGGCCTGGGCGTGGTTCCAGACAGATGTCCGGAACTACGAAGGCGAGTACCAGCGTGCGCGCGCCGCGGAGATTCCGCGGCACATCGAGACAGCCGAGGGACCCCGCGCTTTGCGCTTCGGCCCGCCGGTGACATTGGAGCTGGAGGGCGGCGGGTACGTGTTGATCAGCGAGTCCAACCTGCGACGCTACAGCGGCATGAAGCTGCAGCACGGCGCGGACCATCAGCTGCAAACTGTGTTCGCCGATGACCCGAACGGCTTCACGATCGACGGTGAGATCGTGTCGCCGTGGCGGGTCGCCGTCGTGGTTCCCGATCTCGACGCCCTGGTCAACAGCGACGTGATTGCGAGCCTGGCGGACGCTCCCGATCCGCAGTTGTTCCCGCAGGGAGGGCGCGAGGAGTGGATCCGCCCGGGACGCGCCCTGGTCACATGGTGCGTGTTTGGCAATGACGGCGCTCAGTGGCACCTGCAGAAGTGGTTCGTCGATCAATGTGCCGCGCTGCACTGCGAGTTCCTGCTGCTGGACGGCGGGTGGCGCTCCGAGCAATGGGGATTTCTCGCAGGCGGTGCCGATCCCTGGGCGCGGCTCAAGGAACTCTGCGACTACGCGGCGGGCCGGGGCGTGGGCATCGTCGTCTGGCATGCGTTCCCGGAAGGTCGCGACGACGGCCCGGGCTTGACGCGTCCGGAGGCGCGTGACGAGTTCTTCCAGCGCTGTCACGAAGCCGGCGTGCAGGGCGTGAAGATCGACTTCTTCGATTCGGAAAGCCGGGAGGTGGTGGAGGCCTGGGAGGATTTGACGCGCCGCGCGGCCGCGCACCATCTGACCATCAATTTCCATGGATCCAACAAGCCCACGGGCGAGATGCGCACGTGGCCGAACCACATCACGCGGGAGGGCCTGCGCGAACAGGAGTATCTGCTGTGGGGGACGTTGCCACGCGCGCACTACGCGGCATTGCCTTTCACGCGACTGGCCGCCGGACACGGCGATTTCCTGCCCGGCTACGTGCGGGCCAAGTACCTTCAAAACACGCGGGCGGTCTTCCAGATGGGCACGGCCGTCGTCGCCACCTCGCCCTTCCTCTGCTGGCCGGATCATCCCGAGGATTATCGCGCAAGCGTATTCCTGGGGCTCGTCCAGGCCATGCCCGTCCTCTGGGATGAAACCCACGTGCTGGCCGGATCGGAGATCGGTCGGCGTGTGGCCTTCGCGCGACGCGCGGGTCGCGAGTGGTTCATCGCCGCACTGAACTGCGACGACCAGGAGTAGCAGTACACGGGCACACTGTATCGGGACGGCGTGGAACCGGAACCTGCCGTGGCCCTGGAAACCGGATGTGATCTGGACAGCAAACGGACTCTCCGACTGGAATTGCCGCCCGGTGGAGGATTCGTCGGCTGGCTGAAACCGCGGATCCAGGTTAAGTGAGCGTTAAGGGGAGTGCCGGCCGAGACGCGATCGGACACTGGGATTCGTACTCCCGGGGTATTGACTTGGCGTTAGCCCCTGTCATGCTCAGACGCAGCGTCTTGTTTTCGACAACCGTTGATCGGCTAGCAGTTCGATGTCTTCGCGAACCGTCACCGCGCCGGGCAAGCAGTGGGGGCGTGACTCACGCAAAGGTCGCTCACGTGTGCGGTGGTTTGGACGTCCGTCTTCTTGTCCCCGGGCGGTTGTCGAAAGTGTCTCCGCAGTGACGTTTGTAACCCACCGGCGCGTGCGCCGCGTGGATAACGATTTCGGCTGGTGTCTTCAGTAACCGCGACGGTGAAGGTGCATGCGCATGGCGCGCATGTCACTGACTGAGACTCCGGGCCAGTAAACGTTCACGGGCCGCTTGCTGTTTCCCGTTACTAGACGGCAGATCGTCGCCTTTCGCTCCGCGAAAGTAGCGCTGCTTTCGCGGAGCGAAAGGCGACGATGGCGACCTATGAACGGTTACCCGGACCAGCCGGGGGCAGTGTCGAGCGGGCCGGCGTGTCGACAGACGTGCGTCGGGCAGTCCCCGTGCTGTATTCATTCTCGTTCTGTGAGGGACAACGTCATGGCGTTCCCATCGACTGGCGAATCAGCGGGTAATGGTCAGCGCAGGAGGCCGAATCCGTCGCGACGCACTCGGCGGATGCGCCCACAGCTGCAGCGATCACGCCGCCTGTTCCTCGAGCCGCTGGAAGTCCGGCTTCTGTTGTCGGTGACACCTGCGTTGCTCCACGCCCAGCACGCCGTGTTCAGCGGCGATGCGAGCGCCGACAACCTGTACCTGCGAGTAAGCGCAGCGGGCGTGCTGGAATACAGCGACACGGGGAGCGACGACGCCTACCAATGCGATCTCGACCCGGGTACAGCCGGCGACCAGACGTTGATCGTCACACCGCAGACGGTGGTCACCGTCGATCTGGGCGC
>JALOQX010000183.1 GCA_025459265.1 Pirellulaceae bacterium
GTCCTCTGTCCCCCATCTTCCTGTCCCCCGACCGCGCACGAAGGCACCCGCCGCAGCGAACCTCTCTCGCGCGCGGCGGACCATCACTGCGGCCAGTCGCGCCACACGTCGCGTGCCGCGCGGATCAGTGTGCGCGCGTTCCAGTCGCTCTGGCCCGGCACCGGTGCCGACGCGCCCGGACAGGCCACCAGGAACGTCAGCTCCTGAGTGCCGTGGGCCTCCAGGTGGACGGGGAACTCCATCTTCCCGGGCGGATAGATCGACTGGTCGGGCGTGCCTCCCACATCCACGTAATATTGCGCAGCAGCGTTCAGTTGTCCCGCCAGAACCTTAGCCAAGTCGGGCGTCGCATCCGAGCCAAAGACCCAGATCGCGTTGAGGATCGGGTTCTGGTCCGGTGCGTGGGGGGCCGGACGCACTGTGATCGTGAGTTTGCCGTCCTGGTCGGCGTCGCGCGCGGCGAAGCTGAGGAGCCCGGGTTGATGGACACCCCATTTAGCCACGGGATCCACGGTCTGGTCTTCCGCTCCTTCGATGCAGCAGCGCAGCGGGCGCTGGCCGGCCGCCTGCCAATGGCTCTCGCAAAGACCCAGGACCACGGTGGCCCGGCTGCCCGCGGGCACGGCGAACCGGTAGACGATGGGTACGCCGCCCATACCTGCTCGGATGTTGCGAAACGCCGGATCGCACTCGCCTTGCGGCTTGCCCCAGCCTGGAAGTGACACGGCTTCGTCACTATATCCCCAGTCCAACAGCGGTTGCGTGTCGGTCACTTCGCGCGGCAGCACGAGCACCGTGCGGCCGCCGATCCGCGCCGTCCGCTGCCCCAGCTGCGCACCGGCGGAGGCGTCCAGAGCCAGGACCACGTCCGCGGGTTGTCCGCGGGTTTCCCGCAGTTCCACCCGCAACACATCGACTCCTGCCGGGAAGACCGGTGCGCGGTAGACCGTGCGTGTCAACGCGACCACGCCGTGGTCCGAGACAGCGCGGACGGCAGGGACGACGTCTTCCAGCGTGACGGCGGCCACTGTCATCGCACCGTCCGTGATCCCGTCGCCGCGCAGCTTCACATCGATCGTGCCCCAGTCCTCGACCAGCCGTCCTGCGCTATCCACGTGGGACGCCGGAAAATCCGGCGACGCGATCGGCAGCGGCGCGTCGTCCGCCACGATCCGACCGGACGCTACGAGACAAATTACGAGCGCAATGACAGTTCTCATGCCGAGTCTCCTGTGGCGAAGGTCGACTGGCGCGGCGAGTGGATGTGCTTGATCCCGTAGAGCTCGCAGAAGCCTTCCAGGATGCGCCGATGATGGCCCAGCGTCACGACCTGGTGGAAGCCCTTCACGTCGCGACAGTCCTCGATATCGTCCATCTGCAACTCGACCGACGTCCGGCAACCTCCTGCCGGCGGTGTATCGACGTTCCCCGCGACCGTGCCGGTGTCGATGATCATCTCGTGCGGGCTGGTACAGCGGACCAGCGTGGCGGGTTGGCCGACCGGCCACAGGACCTGTGTGGCGACGCCGAGTGACGATTCCGAGTGGTCGCGGAGGACATAGGGTGCCGGAGGCTTGTCGAAGCCGTCCAGCCGCGTGCCGCTCGTGCAGTGTGCCGCGATCAGCAGATTCCGGTAGGTTTCCGGGACCGGGTCATTCATATAGCCCGGCCGGTCCAGCAGATAGCTGGTCATCATCATCGAGACGGCGCCAAACAGATCCGCCTCACAGCCGGCCGTGATCCCCTGGTCCTGCAGCAAGGTCCAGGCGCCGCAGGGAGGCGTGGGGACCAGCCGGGCGCCGACCATGCCCAGACAGTCCATGGAGAGGGCATTGGCGTTTTCGGCCGCCAACAGGCGTTTGGCCGTGACGTACGCCCGCGCCGCGTTGACTACGTCCTCCTCCGTCGGCTCGACGATCTTCTGCGCATGCGAGCGCAGGTCAGTGGCAACGTCACGTACTTCCTCCGTGACCGTCTGCTTGTCGAATTCCAGGTTGAACGTATCGCGAGGAATCGCGCGGACCTTGACACCCAGTCGGTCCAGCACGGTTTCCTCGCGCCGATTGCCGTGGATCCACAACACACGCGTCTCCTCGAACAGCCGCTTGGCGCGCACCATCCTGAGTGCATCTTCGACGGCCGACCACGCGAGCGTGGACATCACGTGCACGTTGCGCAACCGCGAGGCCTGGTCGACGTGCCCCGTGAAGGCGGTGCCGACCGGCGCGAAGACGAGCACGGGGATGCCGGTCTCCTGCGCGATCTTGGTCACCCACGTCCAGCACTGCATGTGCTGCAGCATCACGAGGACCGCATCAGGCGGCTGAGCCTTGAGCGTCTGGATCCACGCGGTGATGCCCTCGTCCGCATTGATCGGGCTCGGTTGTCGCGTCACCTCGATCCCCAGCGTCTTGGCCGACTGCTCGAGCAACCCGGCATATTCCTGCTGGTGCCCGTCGAGATCATAGGTCGTACCCGGCCAGCCCAACCACACGGGGCGCGGCATTTCCAGGAACGTCGCCGCCACACGCACGCTCGGCCGCGGGCGCAGCGTGGCGGGATCGATGAAATCACCCGGAGCCGGACTTGTCGCGGCACGGGCCCAGGACGTCCAGCCCGTGGCGGCCAGACCGGCCCCTACGGCCGAAGCGGATAACAGCTGCAGACATTGGCGACGATTGACACAGCACGAGTGGCAGCGGTGCGTGAGCATGTTTCCATCCTCGCAACAGAAGGGGTAGGAGTTCGTGCGTCAAGCGGAATGCTGCTCGCTCGGCGCGGTGAGTCTCAAGAATGATTAGACACCACAGACGGACGGATGCAAGCCGGTGTGCAGCGGCGGTCTGTCGTCCGGACCACGGCTGCCGTGTTTGACCGCCAAGCCCGCGCACCCAACGGGAAAGCCGTGACGGCGCGCGCACTACTGAAACAGCTTTGCGATCGCAAGTTGCCAACCCGGCACGACATCTGCGGCGGACAAGACCTCTCCTTTGCCCAATACCGTAATGGCACCGGCGGCGCGATAAACGTGCACGGTCTCGTTCGCTGGATCGACGAGCAACACCATGCGCGTCCCCGCCGCCAGCCAGGAGAACGCCTTCTCTTCCACCGCGGAAAAAGAATCCGTGGGCGAGATCACCTCAATTGCCAGGTCCGGCGCGAAAGGGACGAACGCTGACTCGTCGCCAATATCCGGTAGCCGCTCGGCAGATACGAACGCCACATCCGGCGCTCGCACGGTGTCGGGATCACGAGCCAGAACAAATCCCGTCTCTGCGGCGTAAACCGCGCCTAGATGGTGTTCATCGACGTGATTTGCCAACCGTCGGCCGCAAGTCATCGCCACTCTGCCGTGCCGCCCCCCAGCTGGCAACATCATTCTCACTTCTCCCTCAACCAGCTCGCTGCGGCCAGCGTCAAGAGACAACGCAGCGAACTGTTGCATCGTCATCCTGTCGGTCGATGCGGAGTGAAGGCTCATAGGGTTGCTCGAGAAACAGTGCGCCGTTCAGGCTCACCCAGGACAATCAGTCAAAGCGACCGCCAGCGCTGGCAGGGCTTGGCGTGCCAATGTGGCCATTCTACCTTGGATCGTGGGTGTCGGCCATTCAGCTCGTGCCCCCAGCCAGCCGTTCCCGCCAACCGTAGCACGGCCGTGTCCTTCGAAAATGACCTGATCTCCGCCCGCTGGGGAGACGGCCCGCCCGTGCACCGCCGACTTGTGCGCGCGGTGCTCCCGCTGGTGCTGTGAGCGACACACGGGGGAGTGTTGGCGCGTGTTGCCGCCGCACCCTTGTGCCGGTATTCACGGAGTGCCCGCACGATTTTCCGCTTTCTTGCCCCCCATTTGTGCTCGACATCGGTCGCCGTGCAGTTATCAACTTAGAGGGGCACACACCCGCCAAGGTGGAGGACCGACGGATGGTGAAACGAACGATCGTGCTGGCCTATGCCGCTGCCGCGTACGCGAGTTTTCTGGGTGCCATCTTGTACGCCATGGGTTTCGAGGCCAACGTGGGTGTCCCCAAGGGGATTGACGATGGACCGCCGGCGTCCAGCTGGCCGGCGGCGGTGGTGATCAACGTGGGTCTGCTGGCGCTCTTTGCCGTGCAGCACACGATCATGGCGCGCGGCCGTTTCAAACGCTGGTTCGTGCGTTTTGTCCCGACGCCGGTGGAACGGAGCACGTTCGTGCTGGCGGCCAGCTCGCTCCTGCTGCTGATTTGCTGGCAGTGGCGGCCGCTGCCCGCCGTGATTTGGTCGGCGACGCATCCTCTGTCGCAGGGTCTGTTGCAGTGCGTATCACTCCTCGGCTGGGTGATCGTGTTCTACAGCTCGTTTCTGATCGACCACTTTGAACTGTTCGGCATGCGGCAGGCGTGGCTGTATTTTCAGGGACGTCCGTACACGCCGCCCGAATTCACGCGGCGCTCGCTCTACAACCATGTGCGACATCCGCTCATGCTCGGGTTTTTGATCGCGTTCTGGTCGACGCCGACCATGTCCGCCGGCCACCTGCTCTTCTCGAGCGTGATCACTGCGTACGTCCTGGTTGGCGTGGCGTTTGAGGAGCGGGATCTGCTGCGCGCGTACGGCGCATCGTACGCCGAGTATCGCCGCACGACCCCGATGCTGATTCCGCTGCTTCCGGTGCGCCGCGCGATGAGCAACCGGACTCAGGAAAGCGTCTGACCGGAGCGTGCGCATCGTATGGCGAACACAAGCGAGACCATGTCGTTGCTGGAGCGGGTCGGAGCGGGGGACAACGAGGCGCTGGGGGTCCTGCTGGATCGTGACCGCCAGCGGCTGTTGCGGATCGTCGAGTTCCGCATGGAGCGGGTGTTGCGGGCGCGGGTGGATCCCGCGGATGTCCTCCAGGAAGCCTGCCTGGACGCGACCCGGCGCGTGGCCGAGTACGTGCGCAATCCGAAGTTGTCGTTCTTCCTGTGGCTGCGGTTCCTGACCCTGCAGAAGTTGGCCGAGTTGCGCCGCAGGCACCTGGGGGCGCAGGCGCGCGACGCGCACCGGGAGATCTCGCTCTTCACCGGGCCGCTGCCGAGGGCCACGTCGGCGGCGCTGGCCGCCCAGCTGCTCGGTAAACAGACCAGCCCGAGCCAAGCCGCCATCCGGGAGGAAACCCGCCGGCGTCTGGAGGAGACGCTTAACGCACTGCCGCCGCTCGATCGCGAGATTCTGGCGTTGCGGCACTTCGAACAGCTGTCGAATGCCGAGGTGGCGCGGGTGCTGGACATTCAGTTATCCGCGGCGAGCAGCCGGTACGTCCGCGCCCTGAAACGGCTGAAGGAGGTCTGGCAGTATGCAACGTGATCGGGCGTTGACGAGCGCAGCCTGTGGTACTGCGCGCGACGCGAGTCTGCGCCTGCCAGGAGTGCTCGGGCGATGACAGGCAACTCACCGCGCACAACGGCGGACCCCACGCAGACGCGGTCGTCCCGCGCGCCGATCGAGGTGCTGGCGGAGGAGTATCTCGAGCAGCTGCGGGGAGGGCGCAAACCTCGGATCAGCGAGTACGTGCGAGCCCATCCCGAGTTGGCCGCGGAGATCCAGGACGTGTTTCCCACGCTGGCCATGCTCGAAGACCTCGCCCCGCAGCCGGATCCCGGGGTGCTGGAACCGGCCCTCGGCGGACAACGGACGATCCCGTCGCGGATCGGCGAATATCGCGTGTTGCGGGAGGTCGGCCGCGGGGGCATGGGCGTCGTGTACGAGGCGGAGCACGAGACGATGGGCCGTCGCGTGGCGCTGAAGGTGCTGCCGCACGACCTGGCCGCGCGGGGGGCGAACCTGCAGCGCTTCCTGCGGGAAGCGCGCTCGGCAGGACGCCTTCACCACACCAATATTGTCCCGGTCTTTGAGGTGGGTGAGTACGACGGACTGCATTACTACGCCATGCAGTTCATCCAGGGCCAGAATCTCGATGTCATCATCAGCGAGATCAAGAGCCTGCGGTCCGCGGCCGATGATCCCACCGTGGATGTCTCGTTGGCGGACATGGCGATTCGATCGGCCGGCCAGGAACCGACCGGTTCCATTGCCCACAGCACAACCAGTGCGGGGCTGTCCCGCTCGGCCTCGGAGAGCCTGTCCGGCATCGAACTGTCCCAGGTGGGGACGGAGCACGAAAGTTATTTCCAGCGCGTGGCGCGGGTGGCACTCCAGGCCGCCGAAGCACTGGACTACGCGCACACGCAAGGCATCCTGCATCGCGACATCAAGCCGTCGAACCTGCTGCTCGATGCGATCGGCGTTGTGTGGATCACGGACTTCGGGCTGGCCAAGCACGCCGGCGACGACGTCACGCACGCCGGTGACGTCGTGGGAACGCTGCGTTACATGGCCCCGGAGCGATTTCACGGCCAGGCCGATGCGCGCAGCGACATCTACAGTCTCGGGCTCACTCTGTACGAGCTCTGCACGCTGCAGCACGCGTTCCCGGCGGAAGATCGCGCCGAATTGTTGCGGCAGTTGTCCGGCGCGCCCGTCGTGCCTCCACGCCGCATCGATCCGGCCATTCCGCGCGACCTGGAGACAGTGATTCTGAAGGCGATTGCGCGCGATCCGGGCGCACGCTATCAGCATGCGCGCGAGCTGGCCGAAGATCTGCGTCTGTTTCTGTCCGACCGCCCCGTGCGTTCGCGGCGCAGTTCCGCGGCGGAACGCCTGTTTCGCTGGTGCCGCCGCAATCCGGCGTTAGCCGGGCTGTCGAGCGTCGTCCTGACCCTTGTGCTCCTGCTCGCCGCCGGCTCTCTGCGCTACGGCTGGCGGGCCAACGAGCATGCTCAACGGCTGCAGCACGAGACCGCGCGCGCCCTGGCGGCCGAACGGTATGCGGAACAGGCTCGCCACGAGGCCACGCTGCGGTTGTTTCACAGCTACATCGATCGCGCTCGGTCCGGCCGCTGGAGCGGCCGGCCCGGACAGCATTTCGCCAGCCTGGCAGCGCTGCAAGACGCCGTACAGCTCCTCCCGACCTTGAACCTGCCGCCTACGCAGGAAGCGGAACAGCGCCTGCTGTTGCGCAACGAAGCGATCGCCACGCTGCCGTTGATCGACGTGCAGACGGTGGCCCGGTTTCCGGTGCCCGACCGCCAGCCGTCCCTGGCGGCATTCACGCCGGATTTCCACAGCTACGTGACCACGGACGCCAGCGGCAATCTCGCGCTGCGCCGCGCGGCGGACGGCCAGTTGCTGCGGACGTTCCCCGGTCCCGGCGAACGGGCCTGGGTCTTCCGGTTCAGCTCCGACGGACACTGGCTCAGCGCCAAGTATCACCGCGGCGGGACCCATGCCACACCGGCGATGCTGCGGATCTGGAATGTCACGACGGGGCAACAGGTGGCCGGGTGGGACGAGAACCTGGGAGCAGCCGCGGTGGCCTTCAGCTCCGACGGCCGGGAAGTGGCGGTCGGGTTTCGCGACGGCACCGTGGTGCGCTATGCGCTGCCGAGCGGCGATGAGCTCGGTCGCATCGAGCTGGCCGAGGAAGCGTCGTGCCTGGCTTGTGCGCCCCACGGGCAACGGCTCGCGATCGGGCAGCTGCAGCGGCGTCGCGTTGTGCTCGTCGATCTCTCCACCGGCCACCGCGACGAACTGGAGACTCCGCAGGGCGTACACGCCCTGGCCTGGCGTTCGGGCCATGACGAAATCGCCCTGGGCTGCAGCGATGGATCCATCCTGCTGGTGGGACTCGAACCCAATCACCGGACGCGGCGCACGCTGGTCGGCCACACACGCAATGTGGTCGGCGTCAACTGCCTGCATCAGGGGCGCCTGTTGGCCTCGCGGTCGTGGGACGGGACGACACGCCTGTGGTGTGTCGAGACGGGTCGGGAAGTGCTCCGCATCGACGGCGTCTCGATGATCGACAGCACAGGGCCTCTCCAGGATCGACTGGGATTCACGCGCGGCGACGTGGAATTCGGGATTTGGGAAGTCTCGAGTGGCTCCCCGATGTTGTTTCTGCAGCACCTGGACCTGCACCAGCGCCGCTGGTCGGTGCGGTTTCACCCGCAGCATGCCCGCCTGGTCGTGTCGGCAACCAGCCGCGGGGCTGAGTTGTGGGACTTACAGCGTCAGCAGCTGGTGACCGTTCTGGGCAGCCGCGACGTCCGGTCCGCGATGTTCCTGCCGGACGGTCGACAGCTTGTGACCAGCGGCGCCGACGGGATCCAGACGTGGGATATTGAACTGGGCAGTGTGGACCGACTCGACGCGCCGCTGGAAGTCCGCGCGTCGGCGCCCGTCACGTGGTTTCGCGGAAGCTACGGGGATCTGGATGTGGACGCGACGGGACATTGGTTTGTGGCGCGAGCCCCTGGCAATGTCGCGGTGGTTGGCCAGCTCGCCACGCCGGGAGCCGTGTTGCGCGTGTTGCGTGGACAGGCCAACGTGGATCGCGTGACGCTTAGCCCCGACGGTCGGACAGCGGTGAGCACGGCCTGGAAAGGCGAGAGCGTCTACTTGTGGGATGTTCGCGACGCACGGCGCATCTTCGACCTGGTGCCCGACACGGAAAGCGCCACGGCTCGATTCAGCGCGGATGGCCAGTTCCTGGCCGTGACCACCGGCCGGCGACTGTGGCTGTGGCACCACAATCACTGGCTTAGCCCACAGCTGCTGAACCGCGACCAGCCGGATGACTGGCCGGGCGCGATCGCGTTTTCCGCCGACGCGGAACTGCTGGCGGCCCCGCGCACGCGATTCGCCGCCCAACTCCTGCGTCCGGCCGATGGACACGTGGTGGCTTGGATGACGTCGCCACTGGAGGACGAAACGCTCGAAGACTACGCGTTCAGCCAGGATGGGCGCTACCTGGCACTGGCTGACTCCGTCCGTATTCACGTCTGGGATCTGCAGGTGTTGCGGCAGCGTTTGGACACGTTGGGTCTGGATTGGTCGGACTCCGTGATCGAACGTTGAGCGGCACGTTCACGTCGCGCGCGTGACGCGTAGGTGGAGGGTGAACCTCCCCCGCGTGAACGCGGGGGCTTCCGCGCGGATGACGCGGCGGCAGCTTCGAATTTGAAAGTCGCAATTCCGCGCGTCTCAGCGGATGGTCCGGCGAAGCGTGTCGAGGATTTCCGAGATCATGTAATCCTGAGCCGCGCTGCTGGCGCCCGGCCAGCGGTGGCGGCTGGTGCGCGTCGTCCCGTCCGGCTGGCGGACGCACATCGTGAGGTACGCCGCCCGCGTCGGCGGATCCTCCTCGGGCGGCCCGACCGCCACCGACCAGTCGCCACCGGCCTGTTGTGCGGCGTGTCGGGCGAGCAACGCCAGCTGGTCCGACGGCTGCGCGCCGCGCCAGATGTCGTCGGGAACCTGCAGCACGTGACGCAGCCGCTCGACACTCGGCGCTGCAAACGCTCCGGTCAACACTTCCTCAGCCGCAGCGATATGACTCAGCGCTGCCGCCAATCCCCCACCGCTGCCGATTTCAGCCAACGCCATCGTCTGGCCGCGTGCCACCAGCGGCGCGGCGACACAGTCCTCGAGCGTGGTCGCCTCGTCATCGGCATAGATGTAATCGCCCAGGTGCTGGTGCAGCTCGGCGCGGAGCGCCTCGAGCCGCGTGCGATCTTCGGGCCGATTCTGCGGCAGCGCAAACGTGAAGTCCACGCGCCCCCCCTGGAACTGTGACGTCTGGGTGATGTCCGGCGCCAGACGCGTGTGTTGCTTCATCGTCTGGTCGATCTGCGATTGGCCGACGCCGAAGAAGCGAATCGTGATCGCACTCCCGTCGGTATGGATGCCGTACCGGCCCGCCAGGTACGGGACCAGTTCCCCCACGACCATGGGCTGCAGTTCCCGAGGCGGGCCGGGAAGCGCTACGATCGGGACGGGGTCTGCGTCGAACACGAGCCCTACCGCGCTGCCGTGAGGGTTCTTCAGATACGTGCCGCGCACGGGCACCCGCGCTTGGCGCCGCAGGTTTGCCCGCAGCTGTTCGCGCGGCGTATTGAATCGCCGCGCCATATCCTCCACGACATCCTGGTTCTCTGCCAATGCGATCCCGCTGAATGCTGACAATGCTTCCGCCGTGACGTCCGAATCCGTGGGCCCCAGTCCGCCCGTCACGATCACAAAGTCGGCGCGCGCCGTGGCGAACGTGAGCGCGTGCTTCATGTCGTCGATCCGGTCATCCACGCACATCGAGCTGACGCAGTCCAAGCCCAACGGCCGCAGCGTCCGCGTCAGAAAATGGGTGTGTCCATCGGGGTAGATACCGGTCAACAACTCCCGGCCCGTGACCACGATGGCATACGTCAAGCGGCGTTCTTCGGATGGTGACATTTCCTCAGTACCTTGGAGCGAACACGGGGGAGCGTCACTGAGCAACTCCCGCAACAGGTGCTGATCCGCGTCGTTGTTGCCAGGGTCGAAATCCACCGCGCTCTCCGCGGACAGCAGCTGCTCATGCAGCTGCTGCAACCTGGCGCGCCAGCCCGCCTCGCGAGCAGCCACGTACATGCCCGCGACGCGGACGCGGTCCTGCACCAGGATAAACGGCACGTCGATCGAGTACGGCACGTCGTGCACCCCGTCGGCGTCCACGCGGCATACCTCCGCCGGGCTGTGGAGCCACTCGGGCAGTCGAAACTGCAACGTGGCAGCCCGCGCCTCCGGAAACCGAAACACGCCCTCCTGCATATCGGCGAC
Source organism: Pirellulaceae bacterium (assembly GCA_025459265.1). GTDB lineage: Bacteria > Planctomycetota > Planctomycetia > Pirellulales > Pirellulaceae > JAAYDI01. The sequence continues at coordinate 10,678 of JALOQX010000183.1, forward strand.
ATAGGACAGATCGTTGACCATCAGCAGCGCGGCGTCCGGGCTGACCACCGAGCTCAAGTCCCAGTCCGGGCGGCTCTCGGCCATCTCGCGCCGGTACTGATACGCATCGCCATCGAGCAGGATCCGGTCGATCAGACGGATCTCCCGGTTCACCCGGGTAATGGGCTCAATGAGATCCGGAAAAGCGGCCAAGGATTCCAGACTCAGGTTGAACCAGTAAAGCGAGGTGATCCGCTGTCCCAGAGCATGATAGGCCTGCGACCGCAGCTCATCGGGTGTCGGCGCGGACCGCGCGCGGCCCCGCCACCGCCCCCACCCCGCGTGCGCGCCTTGCGACCAGTACGCAATGGGCCGAGGTCGATTCAGGTCGCGGAGGCTGCGCGTCAGATCGCCGATCGTCTCGAGCGGTGCGCCCCACCGGATCGTCTCGCCGTTCCAGCGCTCGTAGGCCGACCACGCGTCGGCGGCCGGCGCGGTGACGCGATAGGCATCGTAGTGCGGGTAGTCCGACAACCCGGCGTAATAGCGCCAGATGCGTTCCTCGCTGTGCGTCACGGTCGTCGGCAGCCGGGTCGCCTGATAGGGGGC
>JALOQX010000184.1 GCA_025459265.1 Pirellulaceae bacterium
GACTCGGAGCGTCGTGCGACTGGGAATCACGACTCGGAGCGTCGTGCGACTGGGAATCACGACTCGGAGCGTCGTGCGACTGGGAATCACGACTCGGAGAGTCGTGCGACGGTGTATTCATGTGCGCTCTTCCACGGGAGCTGTCACGACGTACTGCCTATCGCAGGGCTCCCGTTGGCGTCACCTACCGTGAAGGTGTGTGCTTACGCTGTTCGCAGGCGGCCCAGGCGGCGGGGAACGGCTCGAGGGCGCGCGCGAAAATGCCCAGGGAATAGGCGATTGCCAGCCCGTAGTTCGTGATCGGGACGTGTGCGCGCCGGCAGCGGAGGATTCGCGAGAGCATCTCGCGCCGGTTGTGCACGCAGGCCCCGCAGTGAACGACCAGGTCGATGCCGGACAGGTCGGCGGGAAAATCGTGTCCCTGGTAGTGCACGAATTCCAGCTCGCCGCCGACATACTGCCGCAGCCACCGCGGGATCTTCACGCGCCCGATGTCGTCGCCGATGGGGTGATGCGTGCAGGCCTCACAGATCAGCACGCGCGACTGCGGCTGCAGCCGGTCGATGGCGGCCGCGCCGCGCACCAGTTCCGGCAGATCGCCCTTGGCCCGCGCGAAGAGGATCGAGAACGAGGTCAGCGGCACCTGCCGGGGCGTGTCGGCGGCCACGCGCAGGAAAGCCTGCGAATCGGTCACCACCAGGGCCGGCGGCCGCTGCAGACGCTCGATTGCCACACGCAGCTCGCGTTCCTTCACCACCAGGCAATACGCATCGTGGTCGAGCAGATCGCGGATCGTCTGGACCTGGGGAAGAATCAGCCGGCCTTTGGGCGCTTCCATGTCGATCGGCACGACCAGGACCGCCAGCTCGCCGGGCGGCACGAGATCCGCTACCAGCGCCGGCGGCTCCAGCAGATCGGCTGGGACGGCCGCCACCAGCGCCTCCCGCACATCCTCCACGCCCGTACCGGCGGGCGCGACGGTTTCCACGACCGGCACCTGCGCGCCGGAGAGTCGTTCGCGCAGCGCACCACCCGGTCGCTGCACGTCGGCCTTGTTGCACACCACGACCACCGGCGTGCCGCGCTCCTTGAGCGTATCGAGCAACTCGTCCTCGAATGTGCCCCACACTCCCGCGGCACAGACCACGAGCGCGACGTCGGTGCGCTCCAGGACTTGACGCGTCTTCTGCCGCCGCTGTTCGCCCAGCGATCCGCTGTCGTCGATGCCGGCCGTATCGATGAACAGCACGGGACCGACGGGCAGAAGCTCCATCGGTTTCTCCACCGGATCGGTCGTCGTGCCGGCAATGTCCGACACAATGGACACGTCCTGACGCGTCAGGGCGTTGAGCAGCGAACTCTTGCCGACATTCCGGCGCCCGAACAGGGCAATATGCAGTCGATTGCCGCGAGGTGTCTGTTTCACTGGCCGGTGCCCTGTGCATCGGGAGGGAGAGGTGACCCGAGTCGTGTCACGGCGGCCGGCGCGACAGCCAGTGCAAACTCCGTGGCGTTCAACAGCTGTTGCTCCAGCACGACTTGCCGGACCGACGTCCCCTGGTGGCGGGCACGCTGGGCGACATCCTGTGCCACGGCGTAACCCAGGCGATCGACCAGGGCGGTGACGGTGGCGGTCGTTCCGTCCACGTACCGCGCGCAGCGCGCCGCGTCGGCGCTCAGGTCACGAATGCAGTGCTCTGCGAACACGCGACAGGCACTTCGTGCCAGGTCCAGGCTTGTGAGCAGGCTGTCGGCGATCAGTGGAAGGTACTGGTTGAGTTCCAGGTTACCCAGAGCACAGGCCTGGGTGAGGAGCTGGTCGTGGGCCGTGACAACCAGAGACGCCTGCGCGACCGCCTCCGGGATCACCGGGTTGACTTTGCCGGGCATAAGCGAGGAGCCGGCCTGACGTGGTGGCAGGCAGAGTTCCCCCAATCCCGCGTCGGGCCCGGAGGCGAGCAGGCGCAGATCGTTGGCAATCTTGAACAGGTTGGTGGCCAGCGCCCGGATCATGCCGCTGGCTTCGACCAGCGGATCGAGGTTTTGCGTGGCGTCGATCAGATTTTCCGCGCGGGCCAGACCCAACCCGGTGATCTGCTGGAGGTGATCGGTGACGCGGAAGATGTACGCGCGCGGAGCGCCCAGGCCGGTGCCGATGGCCGTCCCGCCGAGATTGACGACCCGCAGCCGTTCCTCGCACTTGGACATCCGCCAGCGGTCGCGGGCCAGGGCATCGGCGTAGGCACCCATGCTGCGGCCGAGCGTGGTCAGAACGGCATCCTGCAGCTGCGTTCGCGCGACCTTGACCACGTGGGCGAACGCGCGTTCCTTGAGTTGGAACAGTTCGAGCAGCGCGGTGACATCCCGTTCCAGGCCGCGGAGCTGCGCGATGGCCGCGACGCGCAGCGCGGTGGGATACGTGTCGTTGGTCGACTGGTGGCGATTTACGTCGTCCAGCGGGTGAATCAGGTTGTAGGCGCCCAGCGGGTGCCCCGCGAGCTGCAGCGCGCGATTGGCCAGCACTTCGTTCACGTTCATGTTGGTCGACGTGCCCGCTCCTCCTTGCAGCGCGTCGACGACGATGTGCTCATCCAGCTGCCCGGCAGCCAGCTCGTGACACGCCTGCTCGAGCGCCGCCAGCTTCTCCGCGGGCCACGGGCTCAGTTCGTGGTTGGTCCGCAGGCACGCCAGTTTGACCTGGCCATAGGCGTGCACGAGGTGCCGGCTGACGCGACGGCCGCTCAACAAAAAGTTCGCCAAGGCCCGCTGGGTGTGGATTCCGTAGAGCGCCGTGGCGGGCACGGGAAGCTCGCCCAGCAGGTCAGACTCGATTCGCACCGGCTCATCAGTCATGCGGTCGTCTCGGCAGGCCGGCCGCGTGATGCGCCACGCGGGCCTCCGGTCATGTCTCGGCTCAATAGTACAAGTCCCGCTCCCCGGTGGACTCGATCCGCTGCAGCCGTGCGATCAGCTCGCGCTTCGACTCGCCGTCCGGCAGGGCGGCCAATTGTTGCGCCAGGAGCTGTTCGCCAGCCAGACGCGTGGCGGGGGACGCGAAGTCCACCAGATACTCCTTCAACGTGGTCAGGGCGTTGGGCGTGCACAGCTGTTGGATGAAGCCGGGAATGGCAAACTCCATGAACTGTTCGCCGGTGCGGCCCAGACGGTAGCAGGCCGTGCAGAAGCTCGGCAGATAGCCCTCCACCAGCAGTTGGCGGATGACCTCATCGAGCGATCGCACGTCGCCCAGTTCGAACTGCTCGCGCTCCCACACCTGCTGCTGTGCGTCGCCCGCCTCGGTGTAACCGCCCAGTTCGATGCGGCTGCCGGCATCGATCTGGGAGACCCCGAAGGCAAGGATGTCGTTACGCAGGGCGGCCGGCTCGCGCGCCGTCAGGATCATCCCCGTGTAGGGCACGCTCAGCCGCAGGATACTCACCAGCCGCTTGAAATCCTCGTTGCTCACCAACCACTTCTCCCGCAGACGTACGCCGGACGCCGGCCGCAGCCGCGGAAAACTGATCGTGTGCGGGCCGCAGTGGAACTTCTCCATCAGGTGCCGCGCGTGGGTCACCAGGCCCAGCACCTCGAATCGCCAGTCGTAGAGTCCGAACAGGGCGCCGATCCCTACGTCGTCGCAGCCGCTCTCCCAGGCGCGGTCCAACGCGTCGAGCCGCCAGAGGTAGTCGCTCTTGGCGGTCCCGGCCGGGTGCACGGCGGCATACGTGGCGTGGTGGTAGGTCTCCTGGAAAATCTGGTACGTGCCGATCCCAGCGGCGCGGATCGTGCGGAAGCCGGCATGGTCCTGCGGTGCCGCATTGATGTTGACGCGTCGAATCTCGCCCGCACCCTCGCGCACCTCATACACGGTGCGAATGGCCTGGGCAACGAACTCCGGAGAGTACTGCGGATGTTCGCCGAACACCAGAATCAACCGCTTCTGACCCTGACGTTCAAGCGCCGCCACCTGGGCCGCCAATTCGTCCCGCTGGAGGGTGCGGCGAATCGCCGCGGGATTCGAGCGCCGGAAGCCGCAGTAGTCGCAATCGTTCGTGCAGTAGTTGCCGACGTAGAGGGGGGCAAAGAGGACGATCCGGTTCCCGTACACATCGCGTTTGAGCTGCCGGGCCGCCTCGAACTGGGCCTCGACCAGTTCCGGATCCGTGGCGTTGAGCAGGACCGCTGTTTCGGCCACTTCCAGCGGCTCCTTCGCCAGGCTCTTGGCGATGATCTCCCGCACCTGGACTGGATCGACCGGTCGATCCAACAGGGCGTGCAACTCCGCATCGCAAATAAAGTCCCGAGCATTCTCACTGAGCTGTTTCGCGGCCGGCACGCCTGTCATGGTGGGTCACTCCCCACCACAATCTTAAGGGCCAGTCCGCCGGACTGCCTAGCGGGAGGGCCAAGCACTGGCGGAGGGACGAGTACCCGGCGCGGACTGACGAGCTCCGTGGGAAAGTCCCCTCGTCACCCGGTGGTCCTGACGCGTTACTCGTCACTTATTGGGCCGTCCATCGTCCGTCGTCCGCCCTTCCGCGGCTCGGCAGGAGCCTCGCCCTCCCGGCAGGAGCCTCGCCCTCCCATCCATTCGATGTTCAATGTTCAATGTTCAATGTTCAATGTTCGCCCCGCGCCCCGGTCTTCCCTCGCAGGACCTCAGGTGCTGTAATACGGGCTCGGAGGTTCTGACCCGGTGCGTCAGAGCCGGGACCGGATGCGGCGGGTCGTCACGTTTTTCGGGGAGGTGGTCTCGCGATGAGTGATGGGAAAGTCCGCGGCATCGTGCATTTTGTGGATGAGACCAAGACGTTCGGGCAGAAGGGGTTCCGCAAGCGGCTGGTCGTGCTGGAACAGGACACGGGCCGCTTCACGAACTTTGTGCCGCTCGAATTCACGCAGGACGGCTGCGACCGGGCCGCCCAGCTGAAGGTGGGTGATGACGTCGAGATCGAGTTCCGGCTGAGCGGCCGCAAGTGGCAGAAGGACCCTCAGAGTGAGGTGCGGTATTTCCTCAACGCCGAGGCGGTCAACTTCAAGGTGCTTGGAGCGCAACCGGCGGTCGACGAGAGCGTGGTGAACGACGAGTTCGCCGGCGCGGACGCGCCAGACGACGACATGCCGTTCTGATCGGCCGGTTTGTGCCCGCACGCAGGCGTCAGGACGGACCGGGCGGTCCGTCCTGCGGCGCGGTATTCAATCCCACCACCACAGGTCGGAATCGGCTGGCGATTCGCGGGGCAGGGCGGCGGCGTGGTGGGCCTCCAAGCGGCCGTAGTCATCCACGCGCACGGCTTGCGGTTGTACCAGCGCGCGCGTATCTACGGACACTCCGCCGCTGACGCCCGCACAGAACCGCCGGCGATCGATCGTAATGGCGTTGATGACGCTGTCCACGCAGGTGGGCTGGGGGCTGCGCGTCAGCTGGTAGCCGGCGGGGTCGCGGAAATGGGTCAGGTGCCAGTCGACCTGGCCGGGCAGGTCGTGGGACTGCAGGATGCCGGCGATCAACGCCAGATCGAAAACGTTGCGCAGCTCGGCGTAGACCGGATACTTCGCGGCCAGCGCGGCGAAATGCGCCGTGAAGCTGCGGGCAAATGCGCCGGTCAGTTCGTCTGACGTACCGGTGTGGACGCGGTCCCCGGTTTCCGTCAGCAGTTCGTTCTCGCTCAGCACCTTCACGCCCTGCCCATCCAGAGAAAACGTGGTGCGGCTGGGCGTGGCACGAATCCCGCTGTAGTTGAGCGTGAACCACCAGCGGAGCACATTCATGGGTGGGGGCTGCCCGCCCGCCCGCTGGACGGCTGCCAGGTAGCTTTCGACCCCCAAGGTCCCTTCTTCCAGCCCCATGCCTACCAATTTCATCCGGTGGTCCGCCTCGACCAGGACGCGCGCGGTACCCGTCTGCGGATCGATCCCCCACACTTTGATATCTTGCTGGCCGAGCGTGGAGCGGAGCTGCTCGAGCCAGGCATCCCGTTGTGACGGCTTGACCGGTCGGCCGCGCCAGGAGTCGGCAAAGGCCTTGGTCGCCGCCAGGTTCTCGGACCGCGGGTTGATCGTGCAGCCGAACTGACCGTTCTGCTCGAAGGCGTTCCGCAGGACCACGACCAGATCATCCAGTTGCAGGACCGGGGTCCCCGTCTCGGCGTTCACCACCCGTCCTTCGGTATCCCGCTGCCAATCGCCGGCCGGTCCAGCCAGGACGATGTCCCCTGTCTGTGGATAGACGAACAGATAGGCGACCCGGTACAGTCCGGCGAGTCGTCGCATGGCTTCCTCGGGAGGCTGTCCGAAGGCCTGCCGCAGCTGCAGCTCGCGTTCCAATCGCACGAGCGAGACTTTGCGCAGCGCCGAATCGCGGCGGACGTTGCGGTTCCCGGAATCGGCCGCCGCGGCCCGCCGCACCGATTCGAGGAGCAGCGAATCCGTGGCGGGTCCGAGCCGTTTCATGAGCCCTGCGGCATCGACGTAGACGCCCGTCGGGAACGGCTCGATGGCTCCTGCGCCGCCAACTTCATCCCAGCTGTCGGGAGCAATCGTGGACGTGATCAGCTCGATCAGCGTATCGAAGTCGGCCATGGCGGCACCACCCGCCGCGCCCGAAGCAGCCGGGGAGGGTGTGCCGAGTGATTTGAGGGCCAGACTCCGCTGTTGGTCGCTGGCCATGCGGCGCAGCGTGTCGCGGGCGGCCCCCGCGGCCCCGGACCGGGCCTGCCCTGCGGCGATCCGGGCGTACCATGTGTCACGCTGGTCACCCGCGGGCAGAGCCTGTACCGCCGCCAGAGCGGGACCGAATTCGCCGGTCTGCACGAGCGCCTCGAGCGTTCCGGCGGGAGGGTCTGCGGCCCCGACTCGATGAGCCGCGATACTCACACCAAACAAGATAGGCACCGCCCAGACCATGCGCATTCCGGGCGATACGACGCCGATTCCCAGCCACGCCTGCATGTGCAGCTTCCTCTCCCCGTCATTCCGGTGCGGCCCGCCCCTGCACCGGCTTCAGCATGGCACAATGTGTGGAACCCTGTCAACCAAGAACCGTGGCAAACGCCAAAGGCCCTCGACCGGAACGATCGAGGGCCTTGGCGTATGATTTTGGCAGCACACGTCGGAGTGGACCCGACGCGCGACCGATCAGGCAGGATCAGTTGCAGCCGCAGGTGGGCTCAGCGCCGCACACGGGCTCGCAGGCCGGCTCGCAGCAAGCCCGCTTCGCAGCGTGGCGAGCGCGAATCCGATCCAGCAGGCTGCAGCGCTTCGGGGCGCAGCAGGGATCACCGCACGCTACTTCGGCACACGGCTCAGCACCGCAAGCCGGCTCAGCGCCGCAAGCCGGTTCGGCACCGCAAGCGGGCTCGCAAGCCGGCTCGCAGCACGAATCACAGCAGGCGCGCTTGGCGGCGCAGTGCGCTCGCAGCCGGGCCAGCAGCCCGACGCGCGGCTTGCAGCACGGCTCGCAGCAAGTCGGCTCACAGGCGGGCTCAGCACCACAGGCGGGCTCGACGCCACAAGCGGGCTCGCAGGCCGGCTCGCAGCAGGCACGCTTGGCAGCGCAGTGGGCTCGCAGACGAGCCAGCAGGCCGACGCGCGGCGTGCCGCACGGATCGCAGCAGACGGCTTCAGCACCGCAGGCCGGTTCCGCTTCGCAACCGCAGCTCGGATCATTGAAGAGACCAGCCTGAGCATGCGCCGTACAGAACAGACACACCAGGCCGACCACCAACAGGGCGGGGAGAATCATGCGATTCTTCATTGGGAGGGCTCCTCGAACCAGTTCCGAAATTGAACTCGAAAATCCACCGTCCACCTTCGCATCGCGTGGACACCGCAGTATCTTTGCACGGCCGCCGGCCCCGCATGCTGCTATTTTGGGCGGCGGCCAGGCTTGGGCTGAACAAAGACGCCAGCAAGCCCAACTTGCTGAACTTATCAACACCTATCGTCCCAGCTAATTTCGCATCTTAGCCAAACATCGCATTTGTTCATACCCGGGGTCCCCCCACGTCCGGTCATTCAGGACCTGCTGACGGTGACGGTTAGGGGGACTTGGCGGGTGCCGCGGCTGGCGGCCGGAGCGACGCCGCCCCGGGCTAGCGATTCGTTCAATTTTCCCGTTTGTGCCGCCGATGAACCACTTGACGGCATCGTTCCTGGTTCCGCCGCCCGATTGTCAACCAGGCCCTCGCGGGGTCGGACTCCGCGCACCGTCCCAGGCCACACGGCGCCTGACCCAGACATCGCAACCGACAGTAAGGATGGACCCGATGAAACGTGCGTTGCTTCTCGTGGCGATTGTGTGCCTGGCGAGTCTCGGCTGCCAGACCCAATCTCGGATGGCCAATCGCGGCTGTTCGAGCTGTGGGCCGGTGTTCGGCCATCACCACCGGGCCCATGGCGTGTGCAGTTCCGGGTGCAATCCGCGCAGTTCACCGGACTACGTGCCGTACATTGCCAAGGACTACGATCGCCAGATGGAGCCGGCCGGACCACCGACGGCCCAGTACGCGTATCCGTACTACACGACGCGCGGTCCCCGCGATTTCTTCCTCAACAACCCCGCTCCACTGGGGTACTAATTCGTCTGGCAAGCCGGTCGGGGGCGGCGCGAGCGGTTGATCCGCACCCCGGTTCGATGTTCGGGCCAATTCAGTCCGTGAACCGGCGCACGATGAGCGTGATGTTTTGGCCGCCGAATCCGAAACTGTTGTTGAGGGCGACGTCGCAGCACGCCTCGCGTGCCTGGTTGGGTACGTAGTCGAGGTCGCAGTCGGGATCGGGGTTTTCGTAGTTGATGGTTGGCGGCAGTACGCGGTCGCGGATGGCCATCATGCAGACGATCAGTTCGGTCACGCCGGCGGCGGCAATCAGGTGTCCCATCATGCTCTTGGTGCTGGACACCGGGACCTGATAGGCGTCGTGGCCAAAGACCTCCTTGCAGGCCAGCGTTTCGACGCGGTCATTGACGGCCGTGCTTGTGCCATGGGCGTTGACGTAGTGGACGGCGCTGGGGTCGAGCGCGGCGTCCTGGAGGGCGAGTCGCATACAGGCGATAGCGCCCCGTCCCTGGGGGTGGATGTCGGTGATCCGGTAGGCATCTGCGGTCGCACCGTAGCCGACGATCTCGCCGTAGATGGGGGCGCCGCGGCGCCGAGCGCGTTCGAGGTCCTCGAGCACGACCATGGCGGCTCCTTCGCCGATGACGAAGCCGTCGCGCAGGCGGTCGAAGGGACGTGAGGCGCGGGTCGGTTCATCGTTGCGCTGGGAGAGTGCGGTGAGCAGGCTGAAGCCGGTCACTCCCAGCGGATGGATCATACTGTGCGTGCCGCCGGAGAGCATGACGTCGGCATCGCCGCGGCGAATGATCTCGGTCGCTTCCCCGACGGCCTGGCTGCTGGCGGCGCAGGCCGTCAGGCAGTTGAGATTCGGCCCGCGGGCGTCAAACATGGCCGCCAGATGCCCGGCGGGCATATTCGGCTCCTGTTCCAGTTCCGCCACGGGGTTGAGCATTTCCAGGCCGCGCTGGATGAACCGCGGCAGATTGAACTCGCCGGTCTCCAGGGCGGCCGCCATCATATCGGCAAACGAGAAGAAGTCCTGGCTCCCTTCGCCGCTGCCCAGATACACGCCGAAGCGGTCGGGATCGAGCCGGCTCTCGAGCACGCCGGACGAGTCGATGGCCTGGCGAGCGGCACCCGCTGCGAAGCAGGTGTGGCGGCCGCGGTTCTTCCACACGGCGAGGTCTTCGCCGATGTGCGCGACGTCCCAGTTCTTGACTTCCGCCGAGATTTGCGTCGGGAACGTGGAGGCATCGAAGATCGACGTGTAGCCCACGCCCGACCGGCCCTCCTTCAAACCGCTCCAGACGGTCTCTACATCATGCCCCATCGGGTTGATGCAGCCGATTCCCGTAACCACTACGCGCCGTCTCATATCGCCAGGTCACTCCCGAGATTGCTGTGCGTCGTTCCCCGCCACCTCCGCCGGCGATCGACGGTTGGGCGGTCATCGCGCCGCGTCTGGTTCGCTCGACGGCCCCTCGCGATTGGCGGCGGCTTCCGCCGCCAGCAGTCGTGCGGGGATGACCAGCGGTTTGCCGTCTGCGGTCCGGCCTACATCATATACACCCAGCAGCCGCAGGATGGTGAGGAAATCCGCCGGGAAGAACAGGTCCACCCCCTCGAACCGGTCGTCCAGATGTGCGAACACGATCTCCACGTCGGCGACCAGCTGGTCGCCGACGCGGGCCGTGCCGTGCACGATCGCTCCGTCATCCCGCAAGTCCTGGATGGCGACTTCGAAGCGCATGACATCACCGGGCCGGACTTCCCGGAAGAACTGCGCGCGGCCGACCTTGGCCAGCACCGTCCGCTGTTCGAACTGCCGACATTCTCCCACCAGCAGTCCGCCGGTCTGCGCGAAGCCTTCGATGATCAGCGACGCGGGCATGACCGGGAAGCCGGGCACGTAGTCGTCCAGTTGTTCCTCCGCCAGCGTGACGGCTTTTTCGGCCGCCGCGCGCCGGCCGCTTTCGAACTCGACGAACCGGTCAATCCAGAACCACCGCACGCGTGCTACTCCGTGACGCCTACCTTGCTCTGGATGTACCGGCACAGATCGTTGACGGTCAGCAAGGTGCTGAACTCCTGCACGGCCGGGTTTGCCTCGAACTGCGACAGGTCGGCAAACGGCATGCGTTTCTTGAGTTCGACGATCCCATCGGGCGTGACCCGGCCATCCCGCACGTACTGGGCGTTGGTGAGGATGTCCTCAGGGAACAGCTCAGACCGCGGGATCTCGATGCCGAACGCCTTTTCCAGGCGGAACACGATATCCAGGAAGTCGATGGACTCGGCACCCAGATCCCCGACCATGGTCGCCTGGGGGGTCACCTCGTCGTCGTCGACCCCCAAGGCGTCCACGAGGGCTTCCTTGACTTTCTCGAACACTTCTTCTTTGCTGGGTGCCATGCGCATCATCTCCAAACGTCTACTTCGTCAGCCCACGCTTTCCACGGGGGCGGGCCAGTACAACAAGTCGAATTGTTCGCGGCAGCGCCGCGTGCTATACGCGTCAGTGGCGGCGCGGGTCGGGTAGCGATCGGCCAGATTGTAGCGTTCCAGTACCAGCCGGGCGCTGACCGCGGTCTTTCCGTCGACGGTCCCTTCGGCTTTGAGTGTGGTCAGCGCCTCGTCCTGCCGCACGAGCGTGGCTTTAACGACCAGGACCTGACCCGGCTCGACAAAACTCGAAAACTTCA
>JALOQX010000185.1 GCA_025459265.1 Pirellulaceae bacterium
GCTCCGCGAAAGTAGCGCTACTTTCGCGGAGCGAAAGGCGACGATGGCGACCTGTGAACGGTTACCCGGACCCCGCTTCACCGGTTTCGCACGCAACTTGCAGCTCCCGGCAGCGATAACAGGTATAGCGACAAGGTGTCCCACCAGCGACCAGCTGTGTTCGGACGGAGTCGATCTGACGCACCATCCTCCTTTGCGGAGACATCGCCATGGCACGCTTTTCCATTGCTCACGACGTGGCCCACATTCGTCAATCCGGCCCCAACGACTGCTGGGCCGCCGCGGTGGCCATGGCTGTCGGGACGTCTGGCGGCCGACACCTGACCGTCTGGGACGTGAAACAAACAGCTGCCCGCAACCGCGTCACACTCCAGTCTGACGGCAGTCTGCCGCGTGGCGATCTCAACAACACGCGGCGGCTGGCAGCCGCGGTGCGGCTGACGCTTCACGACGCGCGTCAGTTGGCCCTCGAACGCTGGATGTCGACCTTGCGGACACTGCTGGGCCGCGGTCGTATCGTGATCCTGGGCGGGTTCAACTATCCGGCGGTGATCTCACGCGGCCTGCTGCAGAATCCAGCGGCGGACAACCATGCGATCGTGATCTACCGCTTTTTTGGCGACGAGACGCCGCGTGGCACGACGATTTCGCTGGTCGACCCTTACGATGGCCATCGCCACAACCTCAACTGGGACGAATTCGCCGGGATCACCGTGGAGGACTGCTTCCTCGCCGACCCCCACTTCATCCTGTCGCGGTGAGCTGCGACCCGGTGCCTCACGTTCCCGGGCGTTCTGCGGGTTGACGGCGAAGGCAGTACCCGCAGACTGCCACAGCACCGCCGAACAACAGCCAGGCGGCAGGTTCGGGCACGCTCGCCAGCGCCGCGTCGGCCAGGAGCGCATGCCCCAAGGCGGTTGGGTGCACACCGTCAAAGAACAGCGACTCCTCCGGATCAAAGTCGAACGTGAAAGGCGCCAGGGGGTATCCAAACAATGGCGATGACGGGTCTTCGTTCACGCTGAGCGCGGGGCGGTCGACGTTGGTCAGACCGTACGATCCGGGATCAGTCAACATGTCCACAAACTGGGAGTGCACGTCCAGCTCATAGAGCGTCAGCCCCTGTGTGGTCGAGCGCAGCGTATCAAGCGCTGAGTTCAACAGCGTGTTGAATTCAGTCGTGAGGATCCGGTAGCGGTCAGGATCTTCAATCGCACCACTCGGTGTTCTGTCCAGCGGCGGCAAGTTCGGTACGAGAAAGTTGGTTGCTCCCGCTTCGCGATGGAGCAATTCGATCGCGTCCACGATGTTCCCGACCGGGATGGTCCAGTCGCTTTGACCATAGAAGAAATCGTTGGCGCCGCCCCAAACCACGAACAGATCATCCGCCGCCGCGACCCGGCCGGCGCCGAGATAGAGTTGAGCTTGCCCGTAGACGCTGGGGATGAAGGGCGAGAGCGGCGTGGAGCCGGGCCCCGTGACGGCTCCGATGAATGCGTAGTTCGTGCCTCCAAGGGCGGCCGGCAACGGCGCGGACGCCCCCCATCCAGCCGCGAACTGTTCGATCCAGACCGGTCCGTTCGACGCGCGTCCCTCATAATACGGCGGCGTAGGCAGTCGTGGAGACTTACTTGGGTCGGGCGTGAAGACAGGACCACTTACACCATTGGTCAGGGCGAACAGATTCCCGGTGTCCGACAGGCTGTCGCCGAACACGAAGATGTCGCCGGCCTGGACGGGCCGCATAGCGGCCAACAAGGTCAGCCAGGTCACTGCACATGCGGCCAGAAATCGCTGTCTCGGGGGATTTCTCATCGTCGCGCTCGCAATCTCGTTAATCCCGCAGTCGATCCAGCAGCACCGCTGCCACGATTATGACACCCTTGACGACGAGCTGGTAGTAGGAAGAGATCATCAGCAGATTCATGCCATTGTTGATCGTACCGATCAACAACGCGCCGATCAATGTGCCCCCGACTCCGCCGCGGCCACCCATCAGGCTGGTGCCGCCGATCACCACGGCGGCAATGACGTCCAGTTCGTACCCCGTCCCCGCAATGGATTCGGCGGCGTTGAGCCGGGACGTGAGGACCATCGCTCCGAGGGCGGCCGTCAGACCACAGATGGCATACGCAGCCGTCTTGTAGAAGTCCACGCTGATCCCCGACAGCTTGACCGCCTCCTCATTGCCCCCAATGGCATAGGTATAGCGTCCCAGTGTCGTGTGCCGCAGGATCGCGGCGGCCAGCAGCACGGTCACCGCGCTCAGGATGATCGGCATCGGCACTCCCCCCAGAGTTCCCGACCCGAGGAAACGGAAGTCATCGCCAAGTCCGCTGATCGGCTCTCCGCCGGTATAGATGTGCGCCAGACCTCGCGCAATACTCATCGTGCCCAACGTCACGACGAATGGCGTGACTCGTCCCTTGGTGATCACCAGCCCGTTCAGGGCCCCGATGCCGGCTCCCAGCAGCAGCGTCACGGCCAGGACAATCGCCAGCGGCAGGCCGCGTTGTTCGAGACTGGCACCAAATACGCCGGTCAGCGCCAGGAGCGATCCGACCGACAGATCGATCCCCGCCGTCAGAATGACAAACGTCATGCCCACGGCCATGATCAGGATGGGTGACGTCTGGCGGAGGACGTTGGTGAGGTTATTCGCCGTGAGGAAGGAGGGTTCCAGCAGCGCCAGGACCGCGACCACCACCGCGAATGCGAGCACGATGCCATACTGCCGCAAGGCGTAATTGAGCCATTTCTTCATGAGCCTGATTCCTGTCGCGGAACCGCCAGCTGCAGAATCGCCTCCTGCGTGGCCGCGTGGCGCGGCAGCTGGCCGGTGATGCGTCCTTCACATACCACCAGAATCCGGTCACTCATGTGAAGAACTTCGGGCATGTCGGACGAGATCATGATGATCCCGGCGCCGCGGCGTGCGAGGTCCTCCATCAGGCCGTAGATCTCGCGTTTGGCACCCACGTCCACACCGCGCGTGGGTTCGTCGAAGATGTAGATCCGGCAGTCGTGAAGCAACCACCGGGCCAACACCACTTTCTGCTGGTTCCCGCCGCTGAGGAATCGAACCTGCTGCGCCAGAGAGGCCGTCTTGAGCCGCAGCTCCCGCACGACGTTCTGCACCAGTTGGCGGATGCGCCGAGCGTGGATCAGCCCGCCGGTGGCGTGGCGGCGCAGGACACACAGCGTGGCGTTGTCCAGCACCGACATGCTCAGGACAAGTCCGTCGCGCTTGCGGTCCTCGGGAATCAGTCCGACCCCGTGTCGCACCGCCTGTCGCGGCGAACGGATGCGGACGACTCGACCGCCCACACGAATCGTGCCGCGGTCCGCACGCCGCCGCCCAAACAACAGCTCGGCAATTTCCGTCCGGCCGGAGCCGGCCAGCCCGGCCACGCCGAGGATCTCGCCGCGGTGGAGTCGAAACGAGACATCCTGGCAGACTCCGCGACGTGACAGTCCTTCGACGTCCAGCAATACATCGCCCACCGGCAGCGCTTCCTTCGGATAGAACTCGCTGACGCTCCGACCGACCATGTGCCGGATGATCTGGTCGGCCGGCAGATCCCGCTGGTCGGCCGTGACCACGTGTCGGCCATCGCGCAGCACGGTCACGCGGTCGGCAATGCGGCGAATGTCGTCGAGCCGGTGCGATATGTAGATGATCGAGACGCCGCGACGCCGCAGATCGTCAATAATCCGGAGCAGTGTGTCCGTTTCCCCTTCCGTCAGGGCGGCGGTCGGTTCGTCCATGGCCACGATCGCCGCGTCGCATGACACGGCCTTCGCAATCTCGACGATCTGCTGGTAGGCCACGCCGAGTGTGCCGACGCGCACGCGCGGATCGATTCGCAATCCGAACGGCTCGAGAATCGCGGCGGACCGGCGATACATCGCGGGCCAATCGACGATGCCGCGCAGGCCGCGGCGCGTGATTGCGCGGCCGAGAAACAGGTTCTCCGCCACGGACAGGCCCGGGATCAGGTTCAGCTCCTGGTAGATCACGCGGACGCCGGCGTCCATCATGTCCCGCGGCGTGCGCGCGTCGATCAGTCGATCGCGCAGCCAGATGCGCCCCGCGTCGGGGCGGTGGACTCCGGCGAGGATCTTGATGAGGGTCGACTTCCCCGCACCGTTTTCGCCCACCAGGGCATGCACTTCCCCCGCGCGCAGCGCGAAGTCGACGCCCTGGAGTGCCTGGACACCCGGAAACGACTTGCTGACCTGCTCCATGCGCAGGACAAGACTAGTTGCCACGCGCTGGCCCCTTGTCTTCCGCCTGGTCCAGGTTGTCGACGTTGATCACCACAGGCTGGATGTAGACTTCCGGCGCCTGGGGCCGCGCTCCCGTGCGAAGATGGTCGACCAGCAGCCGCAGGGCCGTCCGCGCCTGTCGGCCAGGAAACTGTTCGACCGTGGCATCGAGTCGTCCCGCACGAATGTAATCCAGCGCATCGGGAATCGCATCGTAACCGACTGTCACGACGCGCGCGGCGTCGATGTTGTTGGCCTCCAGCGCTTCGATTGCCCCCAGCATCATCTCATCGTTGGCGGCATAGACCGCCTGGAAATCCTGGTGGACCTGTAACAGGTTTTCCATCACCGCCTGGCCCTGGGCGCGCTGGAAATTCGCCGTCTGGCTGGCCACGCACTCGATCCCGGTTGCATCCAGGACCTCGTGGAACCCTTTCTTCCGGTCGATGGCCGGCGAGGCGCCGGGCGTCCCCTCCAGCTCGATGACCTTCCCCCCGTCTGACAACTGCTGGGCAATGTACCGCGCCGCGACTCGGCCCCCCTCCACATTGTCCGCGCCGACATGGACGAGCACCTGCCCTCCTTTCACCTGGCGGTCCACCGTGGCGACCGGAATGTTGGCCCGATTGAGCGCCTCGACGGCCGGCACGAGCGCATCGGCTCCGATCGGCGAGATCAGCACGCCGTCGACTCCGCGCGCGATGAAATCCTCGACGATCGACATCTGTTTCGCGGCCACATCTTCCGCATCCGCCGTGATCACGACCACGCCCAGCTGCTCGGCCTCCGCCATCACGTTGTCCCGCAGGTAGATGAAAAAAGGATGCGTAAGTGACGGCACGGTAAGCCCGATCACGAGCTGGCCGTCGGCGGATCTGGTCCGCTCGCAACCACCCCCACAGGCGCCGAACACGACGGCGAGCATCACGGATGCCGCCACGAAGAATCTGTAGTTCATGGTGCCAAATTCCTTCCGGGCGTGAACGAGGCGGCGCAAGGTGCTCTGGTCGACGAACGACGCTTGTCCCCCATCATACCACTGGGAGGGTTCGACCGAGAAGCACCAGGCCCCGGGGCGCGCAGTGGCGGCCCGGCACTTCCGCTATAATGGTCCGCGTTGTTCACACTCAGGAGTAGCCATGATGTACCAGCACCATTTCGCACGCACGTCGCCTTCGGGCGCGCCCGACCGCAGTCCGCCACACGTTACCCGCCGCGAGTTTCTCGCACGGTCCGCATCCCTGGCCGGGGCGACCTTGTTGGCGCCGCACGTCCTGCACGCGGCGACGATGCCGGCCGGCCGCACGGCGGTCGACCAGGTGCCACTGGGCAACACGGGCCTCGTGCTCAGCCGACTGGGATTCGGCACCGGCAGCCACAGCGGCAATGTCCAGAAGGCGCTGGGGCAACGCGTGTTCAACGACCTGATTCGGTACGCGTTCGACCGCGGCATCACCTACATCGACACGGCGCAAAGTTACGCCACGTTCGAGTGGATCGGCAATGCGATCAAGGGCTTGCCCCGCGACAAGGTGTTCCTGCAGTCGAAGATCCCCGGCCAGCCGGAGGACGTGCTCAAAGCGATCGATCGTCACCGCCAGGTGTTCGACACCGACTACATCGACAGCATGCTCATACACTGCATGGTCCAGCACGGCTGGACGGATCCCTGGAAGCGGATCATGGACGGCTTTGAGGAGGCCAAGGCCCGGCAGTGGATTCGCACGAAGGGGGTGTCCTGTCACAGTCTGCCTGCGCTGCGCACCGCGGTCGAATCCGACTGGTGTGAGGTACATCTCGTGCGTGTCAATCCGCAGGCGAAACATGTCGACGGCCCCGAGGAAACCTGGAATAAGTCCGGTGACGACATTGCGCCCGTCGTGGAACAGTTGCAGGCCATGCAGGCCAAGGGACGCGGCGTCATCGGCATGAAACTGGTCGGCGACGGCGACTTCGTGGAGGCCGAAGATCGTGAGCAGGCGGCACGGTTCGCCATGGCCCACGCCGAGATCAACGCCGTCGTCATCGGGTTCAAGAGCGCCGCGGAAATCGACGAAGCGATTGACCGCCTCGACCGTGCCCTCGCCGCCAATTGAGGCGACGCCGCACATGGCCTGTAGCTTCAGGAGACTCGATCCATTCACATTCCTCACTTTCGACCGGCCCTTGCGGCGCAGGGAGGTGTCGCGCGGCAGGCGGCGCTGGTCGTCGCCACATTGATCGTGCTGCTGGCCGGCAGGGTGCTGTCCGCCGAGGAGGCGGACCTGCCGCCGCGGACGGTGCCGCAACGTCTGCCGTGCCGCCCCATCCCGCCGTGGCTCGAGACTCACCAGCGCATCGGGCATCTGCCCGGCAGCCTGGCGATGGCCGAGCAGTTCCTGAAGGCGGGCTACAACGTCGTGACACTCAATGTGCTCGGCCAGTGGGAGGTCGTCGGGCCCTCCGCCGCCCTGTATCCGCCCGAACGGGTGCAGCAGGCGGAACAGTACATGAGAACGCACGTCGAGCGCTGCCACGCGGCCGGCGCAAAGGCGATCTTCTATCTCGGCCCGGTTCAGGTGCCCTCGGGCAACAAGATTTTCGTCCAAGCCCATCCCGACTGGCTGCGGATCCGACCCAACGGCCAGCCGGATCCGACACCCAACTTCGCCAATATCCGCAGCGGCTATGCCGACTGGCTCCTGAACCAGCTGGCCTATGTCACGCGTGCATTTCAGGTCGATGGATTCTGGTTCGACGGCTATGCGCCCGTCCATCTGCACACGTACGACGACGCCACCCGCCAGGCTTTCCGGGATTACGCCGGCGGCCAGGAACTGCCGTTGCCGCTCAATGACGTGCCCGACAGCCCCATGTACTTTGATCCCACGCGTGATCCGGTCACACGACTTTACCTTCGGTGGCATGAAGAGCACTTCGTGGAGTTCGCCGACCGGATGCGGCAAACGATTCGGCGCGAGAACCCCGAGGCGATTATCTACGTCAACCATTCCGCGAACCGGACGTGGTACTTCCCCAGCATGTACATGGGCGAGTACCCCCTGAATTACTCCAGCGCAGTCGACGTCTCGTCCGTCGAACTCTACTGGGATGTGCCCGGCGATCCGCTCTACCAGCAATTCGTTTACGCGTTCCTGCAGGGAGTCACGCAGGAGCGGGGCGCCGCCGTCTGGATCCAGCCGTCGGCGCACGGCATTTCCGGGATTTCATCGCCGATCGAGATCCAGCTGCGCGGGCTGGAGGGATTGCCGTGGGGCGTGCATCCCGAGTTCGTCGAGTCGACGGGGCGGGAAGAGTACTATCGACTGCATGTGGCGAATATCCAGGCGCGCGAGGAGTGGCTCGCGCAGTCTCGCACGTTGTCGTATGTCGGGGTAGTTGCCTCGGAGCAAACGCGGACGCTGTACGGACAGGCGTCACTGCCGCTCTATTTCTCACACACACTCGGCGCATTCCGCGCCTACTTCGAGAAGCACGTGCCCGTCCGTGTACTGACGGAGTGCGATCTGGAGGATGCCGAGCTCCTGGGCGTCCGCGTGCTCGTCATGCCGAATGTGGCCTGTCTGTCGGACCGGGCAGCGGAAGTCGTGCGGCGGTTCGTTCACGCAGGGGGCGGATTGATCGCCACATTCGAGACGTCGCTGTATGACGAGAACTTCCGGAAACGTGCCGATTTTGCGCTGGCCGACCTGTTCCAGGCCCGATACGTCGGGACCCACACGGTGACCCAGCGCGTCGAAAACCTGTCGTTGACGCTGGACCAGGCCCACTCGATCGTCGCTGATCCGCTGATCCAGACCAAGCGGAACAACGCCTGGCTGCAGCCCGGCAACCCGCCCGACCAGGGTTCCTTGGCCCTTGTGGCGAGCGCGGCGGAGGTCACGGCACTCGACGGTGGTCAGATCATCGCGACGTACAACGTCAACCTGCCGGCAGAGAAGGCTGGCGCGCGACATCCCGCGATCATCGTGTCCGAGCACGGTCGCGGACGCGTCGTGTTCTTTCCGGCCGCCGTGGACAAGGGCATGTTTTTCTATCCCGACACGTACATGCGACAGATGCTGGCGAATGCCGCCCGCTGGGCCGCGCACGACGAGCTGCCGCCGGTCGAGGTCGAAGGGCCGCTGATTCTTACGACTACGTTCCGGACACAACCTCCCCGGCGCCGCACGGTCGTCCATCTGCTCAACCAGGCCAGTTCCTGGGGCATGCACTCCATCTATCAGAAGCTGGCTCCCCTCCCGGAAGAGCTGAGCCGGCAATGGGGGTTCCCGAACCAGTCGGAGCTGCGTGGGACCTGGCCGGTGCGCGAGGAGATTATCCCGCTGCACGACATCAAGGTGATCTGCCGCATGCCGCACGTGCGCCGGGCCACCCAGCAACCCGAGGGGATCGTCCTGCCGCTCGTGCCGCGGCCCGACGGTGTCGAGGTGACGGTACCCGTCGTGGGCATGCACACGCTGGTCGTTTTCGAGGAATAAAGTGAGGTGACACGAACCAGGCACTGCGATCCTGGGACCTCTTGCATCCCGTTGCCGCCGCAGGTGGCGACTGGATGCAACTGCACGGTATACTGCGCTCGATCGCCGCGCGCTGGCGGGGCGACGGATCCATACTTCACAGCCTTGAGGGAGCCGAATCATGAGATGCGTCCTGACAGCCCTTGTCGCGCTGTTCATCCCGGTCGTGGCGGCCGTCGGAGACGAGCCGCGGATCCTGTTCCAGGACTCCTTCGACAAGCAACTGGGGGAGGGCTGGACGTGGCTGCGTGAAAACCCTGGCGCCTGGCGAATTCGCGACGGCGCCCTGGAGATCCGCGTCGAACCCGGAAACGCCGAAACGGTCAAGAACGCCCTGCTCCGCCCGGCTCCCGACCGCGCGAACCTGAAGTTCGCCGTCGAAGTAACCGTGACGTTCACCAGCGATCCGACTCAACAGTACGAGCAGGCGGGAATCACGTGGTATCACGACGACAAGCCGGTGTTCAAGCTGGTGCACGAGCGGATTGATGGCGAGCTGTGGATCATCCCCGGACGCCTGCCAGCACCAAAGGCATCAGCACAGCTGCGATTGATCGTCGACGGCAGGAAATGGACTGCCCAGTTCCGGCAGGATGCGGATGCCGAGTACCAGACCGCGGCGGAAGGCGAGCTGCCTCCACCCGGCAAGGACGTAATCAGTCTCCAGTGTTACCAGGGACCTCCGGACGCCGAGCACTGGATGCGCTTCGACGATTTCCGCATCGTGCAGATCACGGAGTGAGCGTACCATGCGATGCATCTCGCATGCACGGCAGTCTGTCGCCATGCTGGTCGCGCTACAGCTACTCGGCGCATTGACAACCGCCGATCCACGCACGCGGGCCGATGAGCCCCAGGTGATCCCCTGGCCTGCGCCTCCCGGGGAAGAACTGTGCGAGCGGTACCAGCTCAAAGTTAACGACACGCCCGTGCCGGTTCACTTCTGCCGCGTGTCGGCCGTGCCGTTCAACCAGGTCTGGCCCGGTTACCAGCGTCCGCTCGACCAGACCGAACCGGCCGGGTTCGCCCTGTGGGACATGGTTGGTCCGGTGCGTGTGGAGATCGAGTCGCAGCCGCCCGTGCAGTCCGTCGTGGTACGCCCCGCGGCATTGGGCATCCAACCGGTCGTGGACCGCAACCGCATTGCGTTTTCGCTCCAACAGCCGGGACCCGTGGTCGTCGAAGTGAATGGGCCGCATCAGGCGTTGCACCTGTTTGCCAGTCCTCCGGAACAGAACGTCCCGGCCGCGGACGCGCCTGGCGTGCGGTACTTCGGACCCGGCGTGCACCGACCCGGGCGTATGGAACTGCGGAGCAACGAGACGATCTACCTGGCGGGCGGCGCGGTGGTCCACGGCAGCATTTACGCGCACGGCGCCAGGAACATCCGCGTCGCCGGCCGCGGCGTGTTGGATGTGAGCACCTTCGAACGCAACCAGGGTGGCGGCGCCATCCGCCTGTCCGACTGTACGGACGTGACCATCGAAGGGCTCGTCCTGCGCGATCCCGACGTCTGGTGCTGCAGTCTCTTCGGCTGCCAACGCGTGACCATCTCACAGCTCAAGCTCGTTGGGTTGTGGCGATATAACGCCGACGGCATCGACGTCTGCAACAGCCAGGACGTGCTGGTGACGGACTGTTTCGTGCGTGCCTTCGATGACGCCCTCGTGATCAAGGGACTGAAGGCTCGGCGGAATACGTTTGATGAGCGTCCTGTGCGAAACGTTCAGTTTCGACGCTGCGTCGTCTGGTGCGACTGGGGACGCGCGATGGAGATCGGGGCCGAAACGTGTGCGCCCGAGATCGCCGAAGTCACCTTCGCTGATTGCGACATCGTGCGGACCACCCATATTGCCATGGACATCCAGCACGGCGATCGCGCCTTGATCCGGGACATACGGTTCCAACGGATTCGCGTGGAGATCGATGATCAGAATCCCGCCCCGCGCATGCAGCAGCAGCGCGATGAAAAATACCCCGCGAACGCCCTTGAAGAATATTGCCCGACGCTGCTGGAGATCGTCATCCGCAAGAATCCCTACTCGCAAGACGAAGCGCGCGGCAGCGTGCGGGACATCCTGTTCCAGGACATTGCCGTCTTGAGCCGCCTGGAGCCCGCGTCAGCGTTCCAGGGATTTGACGCGGAGCACACGGTCGAGAACGTGACGATCCGGAATCTGCGATTCAACGACCGTCTGGTCCGCAGTGCCGCGGAGGCTCACCTGACCATTGGCTCGCACGTGCAAGATGTGAACGTCGTGACAGACCCCACGGACGGCTGAAATATCACGCAGTCACGCTCCTCACACGCGTGCGTGTCGGCGGCTTGTTGGACTGGTCAGCTACAGGCGCCGCGCCCGAGAAAATCCCCTCCCCGCCGACCCCGCGTCGGCGGCTCGCTGGACTGGTCAGCTACAGGCACCGCGCCCGAGAAAATCTCCTCCCCGCCGACCCCGCGTCGGCG
>JALOQX010000186.1 GCA_025459265.1 Pirellulaceae bacterium
CATTCTTGAGCCGCAACGCGTAGTCGACGACGACTTCGTGAGACAGGAACACCATGGCCAGCTCGTCGGCGAACGTCCAGGTGACGATCTCGTACGGGTAAGGCTCGGTCGGGGCGGTGCCGTGATCGAGTTTCTTGAGCGCCGCACTGACGGCGTATGAACTCCGGGCGGCCTCGCGTGCGGCGTCCAGGTCCGGGTTCTCTCGCCAGGGAATCTCCAGAGTCCGTCGTTGGGCGGAAATCGTCGGCGTGATTGGGGTCCACGGGCCGGCCAGCAGCCGGTGCACCTCGTCCGCCAGCGCTCGGCCGTGCCGCTCGCACAGCTCAACCGTGCCGTGCGGATACGGGTCCGAGTCAGCGCCGCAACCGATTGTGATCAGCGAGATTGTGCCAGGGTGGTCTGCCTCGATACATTGCTGCGCGCACCCGGCCCAGTCCCCGTGAATCTGCTGGAAATCGCCCCGCAGCGTCGTGTTGTGGCAGGCGTAATTGGCCAGCAGGGCCAGGATCTTCCCGTCTTCGCCAACGACTTTCAGCACGGCCAGTTCACGTTCGGCAGGTGCGTCGAGCACCGCGCCAAAGCCCGACCAGTTGCCGTCGGTGAGGACGCGGCGATTGGCCGCAAATCCCACGCTGCCGCGCGCCATTTCCAGCCGTGCCGGCTGACGGTTCGCGATGGCTTGTTCCACGACCTGCACGAGTCGGTCGGTCAGTTGCCCGGCGTAGCGCGCCAGGTGCTGATGCTGCTCACCCTCCGTCGAATCGATCGCGTCAAGGTCCGGCCCGGAGTGGCAATGGGAATTGCCGAGCACGAAGCGCTCGGCGGCGATAGGGGTCTCCTGGCTGACGCGCTGGTACACGGCTTCCCGAATATGGTTGGGTACGGCGCCGCAGTCGACACACAGCAGGACCGCGAGCCCCTGGCCGTCGTTGCTGCTGATGGCCAGGGCCTTGGCGGACAGCCGTCCGGCCACTCCGGCGGATTCCGTCTTCCGCGCGGCGTAACCGTACATCCGAATCGGGGTGTCGGGAGTGATGTCGATCTTGGCGACGCCGATCAGGTTGGCCGACCCAGGTTTGGTGTCCTCCGAGGCGGTCGCGCGGCAGGGTAGGCCCAGGACGAGCAACACAAGCAGAAACGGGACCAGGCGTTGTGACGCGTGCATCGTGTGGGCTCCTGATTCGACGGTGTGTTCTATGGTTTCGCGGAAGATGTGTTGCCCTCGCGATTCTCCACAATCCTTTGGGACAGGATGACCAGGATGAACAGGATTGGCTAGAGGATAGCGCCGCAGCTACGGCAGATCTTGCTGTCGTCGAACACCTGCTTGGAGCACTTCTTGCAGACGCGCACTGCCGGTCGCGCTGCCTCGGCGGCCGCCGGCGGTGGGTTCGCAGCGGCTGGTTCCACATCCGCACGTTCCGGTTGTGCAAGTACCTGGGAAAGCAGGTGATTGTGCTCCGCCTCGAGCAATTCGTCAAACGTCACGCCGATGCCCTGTCGCTTGGCCTGGATCAGCGCCAGGGTCAGTTTCTTCAGGTCGGCACCCTGCAGGTAGGCCATCTCGGCCTGACGGCATGTGAGCGCCACGTCCGCCTGCCGCGCCATGATGAGCGCACTCAAGACTGCGCTCACATCCGTGCGACGCAACCGCATGCCGAGGATCTCAAATACCGACACAGGTGTCGCCGACAGGAACGCCTGGAGCCAAGGCCTGAACACGGACAGGAACACGCCCAGGATGACGAGATTGGCCAGCAAGACCAGCAAGACCAGAGCCCACACGATGGAAGCGATGACCGAGTGATTCACTTGGCGACTTTCTTCTCGCGATGATACTCGATCTTGACAGTCTTCCCGTCTTCGGTCGTGCCCGAGAAAGTCCAATGATCGGGTCCGTGCTTCACCGCCCGGCATTCCATCGTGTACGGTTTGCCGTCCTGGATGCCGGACTCTTTCCCGACCTGCTCGTCAGCCGAGACGCTTTTCCAACGCGTTACCGACGAGACGCCATCACTGGCAAACGAGCAGTCCACCATTTCGCCGGTCGACACATCACAACCGCTCAGCAGTGTCCATTGCACGACGTCGTTTGCGTCCTTGCCGCGCTGCGTCGTGCCATGCAGCAGCAGACCTTGCTTGCCCGGCACCCAGACGGCCGTGAACTTCGTGATGACGGCGGCATCGCCCACGTTGCCCTCACCGATCCAACTCCCCTCAAAGTACTTCTGCTCTTGCAGGTATTGCGCCGGGAAAACCGGTTCCTCCACCGCCGCGAACACACCACTCCAGACGACTGCCACCAAGACTGTGATCGCGCTCATGACAGTACTCCCAGTGAAAAGAGATGATTGGTTCGCTCCTCTGTCTGTCGACGACGAAGCGTAAACATCACTTCCGGGCTCGTTGTCGCTGCCGCTCCCATTGTGCCATAATGCAGCGTCGTGGATAGATGGGAGGAGCGTGGCGTACGGAGGGCAGAGGGCGGAGGACGGAGGACGGAGGGCGGAGGACGGAGGGCAGAGGGCAGAGGGCGGAGGACGGAGGGCGGAGGGCGGAGGGCAGAGGGCGAGGCGTTTCCGGGAGGGCGAGGCTCCTGCCGAGCCGTCGCCGAAGGAAACCGGAGGTCAGAAGCGAGTGACGAGTAGCGAACAAGGATCTCCGAGGGACGAGGGGATTTTCCCTCTGAGTTCGTCGCTGCGTTCCGTCCTGGCTTCATTCGATGCCGGCTCGGCGGGAGCCTCGCCCTCCCGGCTCGGCGGGAGCCTCGCCCTCCCGCATGCGCCTCGCCCTCCCGCATGCGCCTCGCCCTCCCGGCTTCGGCCTGCTGTGGGAGTAGAGAGTAAAGCATGAAAGGCGGGCGAACCTTCGCGGTATGTGCGACGGTGGCGGTGGCGGCCGCGGCGGCGGTGCCGCTGCTGCTCTTGAGCGGCCTGCGCGCCAGCGTCGGGCCGGCGGTGCTGATCTCGCTCATCGCCGCAGCTCTGGCATTTCTGAACCACTCCGCCTTGCGCGGTGTCACCTTCAGCGTGTGGGTCTTTGCGTTCGTGGCCGCCGCACTGTTCTATCCCGCCGCGTTTCTGACCTGGTTCGGCAGGGATCTCAAAGCGCTGATCGTGCCGCTGATTCAGATCATCATGTTCGGCATGGGCACGACGCTCAGCCTCCGGGACTTCACTCGGGTGTTGGCCATGCCCTGGCCCGTCTGTGTCGGGATCGTGCTGCAATTCTCCGTCATGCCGTTGGTCGGCCTGACGATCGCGACGGGGCTGGGATTTGAGCCCGAGGTGGCGGCAGGGGTGATCCTGATCGGCTCTGTGCCGGGCGGAGTAGCCTCCAACCTCATGACGTACCTGGCACGCGGCGACGTGGCGTTGTCGGTGACCATGACCGCATGTTCCACGCTTCTCTCTCCGATCCTGACCCCGCTGCTGATGAAGGTGCTTGCCGGACGGTTCGTGCCGATTGTAGCCTGGGACCTGATGGTCTCGATCCTGGAGATGATCGTCGTGCCGATCGTTGCCGGTCTGATCGCGCACCAGATTCTGTACAGTCGCGAGCGCTGGGCTGGCCGCGCGGTTCCGCTGGTGGTCATTGCGGTTGTCAGCGCTGGCGTCGCGGCGGCGGCTGCGCTGGTGGACAACGCGTCGGGCGGCTGGTGGCTGCCGAGCGGCCTGCTGCCGCTGGTGTTGTCGCTGCGCGGCGGTGTGGCGATTGGCGGCGCGCTGGTGGCAGCCGTCGCCGTGGCCAAGCTGATCGTCAATGTGCTGATGCGTGGTCCCGAGCGCTGGATGGACCGCGTCCTGCCCCTGGTCTCGATGATCGGCATCTGCTTCATCATCGCTATTATCACGACGCGGTCTCGCGAGCAGTTGTTGACGGTCGGGCTGGCCATCATGGCCGCGGCGGTCATGCACAATACGGCCGGGTATGTGCTGGGCTACTGGGCGGCGCGGCTGCTCCGATTGAGTGAGACGGTGTCTCGCACGGTGGCCATCGAAGTGGGCTTGCAGAACGGCGGCATGGCCTCAGGACTGGCCATCAACGTGCTGCAGAGTCCGGCCGCCGCGCTCGCGCCGGCGATCTTTGGCCCGTGGATGAATATCTCCGGCTCGATTCTGGCCAGCTGGTGGCATCGCAGACCGGTCGGCGATCAGACAACATGACTCAGACAGTCCAGGAGAATGCCACATGCACGCGATCCGGGTTGGGCGACCGCTGTGTGCGACGACCTGTGTGAAGGCGGCCATGATCGCCCTGGCAGCGGCGGCGGCCGCGGCAGAGCAGGAGCGGCAGGGAGCGGACTTGGCAACGGTCGTGATCGTCGAGACGGCGGCGCCCCCCGCCTGGGCGCTGTGGGAACGCCAGCTCCTCGCACAGCTTTATCCGGCCGCAATCGAGTTCGTGCAGAAGTACACGCGCTCGGACGGCACGCTGATCTGGCGCGACCAATGGCCGGGCATGGATGGATCGGACGACGGGTACGAGAGCTTTTACAATTTTCCACTGTACTATGCGCTGGGCGGCCCCGCAGAGCTCGATGCCCTGTCGCGTCGCCTGTGGGAGGCTGTAACGCGTCAGTTCACGCAGTACGGCCAGGTGCACCACGAATTCGACGGCTACTACGACTGGATGCATCACGGCGAGGCTTACACGAACTTCTACTTCTTCGGGTTGGCTGATCCGACCAATGCGGTCTTCCGCGAGCGATCGCTGCGCTTCGCCGGCCTCTATCTCGGCGAGGATCCGGAGGCTCCGAACTACGATCCGGAGCGGAAACTGATCCGCTCGCCGATCACAGGCAGCCGCGGTCCCCGCTTCGTCAATTCGGCGGAAGACTGGGTCACGCATCGCGAGGTGCTGGCGGACTACCTGCTGCCGTACACGGACATCCCGCACGTCGCGACCAGCGACGCGTGGGTTGACGACGCCCGTTTCCCCTTCATTCTCGACGCGATGAACCAGCGGATGATGCGCAGCGACGTGCCGCTGAACCTCACGGCGACGAGTCTGGTGCTCAACGCCTTCATGTACCAAGGGGACGCCAAATACCGGGAGTGGATCGAAGCGTACGTCAGCGCGTGGATGGATCGGGTCCAGACGAACGGGGGTGTGCTGCCCGATAACGTGGGCCCGAGCGGGAAGATCGGCGAGCACATGGACGGCAAGTGGTGGGGCGGTTATTACGGCTGGCGCTGGCCGCACGGGCTCTTTAATCAGATCGAGGCGACGCTCATTGGGGGCACGAACGCGTACCTCATCAGCGGCGATCCCAAGTACCTCCAGTTGCCCCGCTCCGTGCTCGACGTGGTCCAGCAGCACCGGCGTATCGAGGGGGGACAAGCCGTTGTGCCGCACCGGTACGACGACCGGGGGTGGCACGACTACCGGCCGATCAGCCCGGCGCACCTGGTGTACTTGTGGCACGTGTCGCAGGACCCGGACGACTTGCAGCGCATCCGGACGCTGACCGAGGGCGTGCCGCGCGACACGCTCAGCTACCGCAAAAGCAAGGGCGACTGGGAGCACGCGCTCGCGTGGCTGGGATTCATCGAAGGCCGGAATCCGGAGTATCCCGAGCAGATTCTACGGGCCACCTATGCGGAGAGCCTGCAGCGATTACAGGTGATCCGGCAGGACACGAGTGATCCGGCCACACGCAACGTGCATCACTGGCAGGAACGCAATCCGGTCGTGCTGGAGGGACTGGTGCAACTGATGCTCGGGGGGCCGAATCACATCTATCACGGCGGTCTGCTGCACAGTCGGCTGTTGTACTTCGACCCGCAGCGCCGCCGACCCGGCGTGCCGGCCGACGTGGCCGCGCTGGTCGATCGCGTCACGCCCGACGGCCTTTCGGTGCAGCTGGTTAACCTGCACAGCACTCAGTGGCGCGAGCTGATTGTGCAGGCCGGCGCGTTCGGCGAACACGACTTCAGCACGGTCGAGCACCAGTCCCAGTCGATCGAGGTCAATCGCAACCGCATCCATGTGCGGCTCGCACCGGGCGCGTGCGGCCGGTTGGACATCACGATGCGGCGCTATGTGCACGCACCGTCCTACTTGCATTGACCGGACGCCGCCGGCGGTCATTTCGCTGCCGCTGCGGCGACCTGCACGCGTTTGGATACGCCGGTCATGAACGTGATCCATTGCCCGTCGTCGCCGAGCATCTGCGAAGTAAGGGCGATTTCGTCCTTGGACTTGAATTCGTAGATGTCGCGGAACTTGGCCAGTTTGCCGTCGAGCATGAAGTTCGGACCCTCGGCTTCCAGCGTCAGCGTCTTGCCCGCTGAGTCCACCGTTCCCTCGTACTTCCACATGTGGTTGGCCATCGAGTCGATCCAGGTGCCGACGTATTTCTTCGCCTGGGCGTCGTAACCGATCGTCTGCAAGGCGGCCATCTGCGTGCCCATAGCGTCGCCGCTCACATCACTTATAACCCAGAATCCGCCCAGCATGCGCGCACTCATCGTGCCTCTGCATTTCACGGCCGGTTGGTCCGGGCCCATGAACGCCTCAGATTCCGTTTCCCACTGACCCACGAATTGCTGCAACCACTCGTGCTCCTTCTGAGGCTTGGGCAGTTCAGGCATTCCCTGGGCACAGCATTGCGAAGTGACGCAAAGTGCTAGGCCGAGCATGAGCGAACGGAATGTGAGCATCGATTGACTCCTGAGCAGTAAGTGAAGCACTTCGGTGAGCGCCCATTGTTCGTCGATTCCAGCGACAAGGCAAGCGGTTTGGTGGGAACAGGTCGCTGGGCGGAATCCCGAATGCTGGGGGCTCGCTGCGCTCGTCCCCAGCCACCCGCTCGTCCCCAGCCACCGGCTCCGGATTTGACAGCGTGTCCTGGGCGACTATAAATCCCGGTCCGTCACATCACCTCCGCCACCTCAGAAAGGCGACCATGCAAGTTCAACCTTACCTGTACTTCAATGGCCGAACGGAAGAAGCACTCGATTTCTACCGTCAGGCGATCGGCGTGGATCAGGTGTTCCTGATGCGATTCGGCGAGAGTCCCGACAAGGAGATGATCCCACCCGGCTTGGATGACAAGGTGATGCACGCGAGTTTCCGCGTCGGCTCGTCGGTGCTGATGGCTTCCGACGGGATGTGCGACGAGTCGAAAGAGGGGCAGTTTGCGGGCATCTCCTTGACGTTGCTTGCCCCGACCGTGGCCAAGGCTGACGAGCTGTTCACGGCCCTCAGCGAGGGCGGGCAGGTGCAGATGCCGATGTGCGAGACGTTCTTCTCGCCGCGGTTCGGCATGGTCG
This sequence comes from Pirellulaceae bacterium, assembly GCA_025459265.1. Classification (GTDB taxonomy): domain Bacteria; phylum Planctomycetota; class Planctomycetia; order Pirellulales; family Pirellulaceae; genus JAAYDI01. The sequence continues at coordinate 7,278 of JALOQX010000186.1, forward strand.
CCGACCGCTTCGGCGTTTCCTGGATGGTGATTGTGCAGACCGACGAACCAGGTTCCCCGGCAGGAGATAACTGAACCATGCCGCTCACTGAGAGCCAGCTTCGCCAGTTCCGGGACGATGGGTTCGTGATCGTGCCGGACTTCTTCTCGACAGAACAACTCCAGCCCGTGATGGACTGGATCGACGGCCTGGTGGACGACCTGGCGGGGCGGCTCTACGCCGCCGGCAGAATTCGCGACAAGCATTCCAGCGAAGGATTCTACACGCGGTTGACCCGGCTCGAAGAAGAATTTCCTGGCGCAGCCGTGCTCATTCACATTCAGGGTGTACTGGGGCAGGCTCTGGCGGACCTGTGGGCATCGCCGCAGTTGTTGGACATCGTTCAACAGATTCTGGGACCGGAGATCGCCGGTCACCCGGTCTGGAACTTGCGGTCCAAAACACCGCTCAACCCGCTGGCCACCGTACCCTGGCATCAGGACACCGCGTACATGGCTCCAGGTGCTGAACATACGCTGCAACCCACGGCCTGGATCCCGCTGATCGACGCGGACCGCGTGAATGGCACCCTTCAGGTGCTTCGCGGCGGGCACCGCAGCGGCCAGGTGTTCCGGCACGTGCCCGAGCGGACTTGCGGCCACGAAAAGTCGTGGTATCTCCGCATCCCCGACCAGGACATGCCCGAGGGCGAGATCGTCACGTGCGAAATGCCGATGGGCTCACTGCTGCTGATCAACCAGCTCATCTTTGACCAGATCAAGGAGTGCATCCTGATGCGCACGGCGCGGGACCCGCACTACCAGATCGACTGGACTGCCTGGGCTGGCAAGAACCGCATCGCCGACGCGATGGATCAGAAGGCCGCGGATCCGTTTGACGCCACCGTCACCGGACCGTGGCTTCATCGCTGGTCGCAGGCGATCACGCGAGGATGTCGGTGATGACCTGCGCGCCCTCGACGCCGCTGAGTCGGGCGTCGAGCCCCTGGAACTTGACGCTGAACGCCTGATGGTCGATGCCCAGTTGGTGCAGCATGGTGGCGTGCAAGTCATGCACGTTGCAGACGTTTTCGACGGCGGCGTAGCCCAATTCGTCGGTTGCGCCGTAGGCGAGCCCTCCACGGATCCCGCCGCCGGCGAGCCAGATGGTCATGGCCTTGTTATGATGGTCGCGTCCGTTGCCGCCCTGGGACATGGGCGTGCGTCCGAACTCACCCGCCCACACGACGAGGGTCTCGTCGAACATGCCGCGCTGTTTCAAATCGGTGATCAGCGCCATGCAGGCTCGGTCAATCTCCTTGGCCTTGAGCGCGACTCCGTCCTTGACATCGCTGTGGTGGTCCCAGTCCTTATGGTACAGCTGCATGAATCGCACGCCACGTTCGGCCAGCCGCCGGGCGAGCAGGCAGTTGGCGGCAAAGGAACCGTCGCCGGGCTGGCAGCCATAGAGTTCCAGGGTCTGGGGATCTTCGCTGCGAAGATCCATCAGCTCCGGGACGCTGGTCTGCATCTGGAACGCCATCTCGTACTGCGCAATGCGCGTCGCAATCTCGGGATCATCCACCAACGTCTGGTGTTGCCGGTTCAACTCGGCCACGGCGCTCACATCGGCGGCCTGCTGAGCGCTCGACACACCCGGCGGGCTGGACAGATACAGGACGGAATCCCCCTTGGAGCGCAATTGCACTCCCTGGTAACGGCTCGGCAGGAATCCGCTGCTCCACTGCCGTGCCGCAATCGGCTGGTTCTGGCCGCCGGCGCCAAGTGAGGTGAGCACGACGAACCCGGGCAGATTCTCGGATTCGCTCCCCAGTCCGTACGTCACCCACGCGCCCATGCTGGGCCGCCCCGCGATCTGCGAGCCGGTGTTCATGAACATGTGGGCCGGATCGTGGTTGATGGCTTCGGTGGTCATCGAGCGGATCAGGCAGATATCGTCGATCACCGAGCCGATCAGGGGGAACAGCGCGCAGATGTCGATCTGATTCTGGCCGAACTTCGCGAACGGGTGCTGCGGGCCGAAGCAGACCAGTTTCTGGCCCTGGAGCTGTGCCAGCTGCTGACCCTTGGTAAAACTCTCCGGCATGGGCTTGCCATCCATTGCGGCCAGCGCCGGTTTGTGGTCGAAGGTCTCCAGTTGTGACGGGCCGCCGGCCATCGTGAGCCAGATCACGCGTTTGGCGCGTTGCGGCAGCGGCAGCGCGGTCAGCACACCGCGCGGCGGGGCAGCCCGGAGCGCATTGGGTGGCAGCAGGGAGGCGAGCGCCACCGCCCCCAGGCCGTTGCAGGCGGTGCCCAGAAAAGCGCGACGCGTGTGGGGCGTGCAGGTCGTTGGTTTCATGGGACAGAGTCCGTTTCGAGTGTAGTTTACGCGAGAATTCCTGTGATGACGTGCGCGCGTTCGACGCCGGTGAGTCGGGCATCGAGGCCCTGAAACTTGACGCTGAACGACTCGTGATCAATTCCCAGCTGGTGCAGCATGGTGGCGTGCAGATCGTGGACGGTGCAAGTGTCTTCGACGGCGGCGTAACCGAGCTCGTCGGTTGCCCCGTAGACGCAGCCGCGCCGGATGCCGGCTCCCGCGAGCCAGATGGACATGGCCCGGTTGTGGTGATCCCGCCCGACCGGGCCCTTGTTCGTTTGCGACATCGGTGTGCGGCCGAACTCGCCCGCCCACACAATGAGCGTGTCGTCGAACAAGCCACGCTGCTGCAGGTCCTTGATCAGGGCAGCACACGCCTGGTCGATTTCGCGCGCCCGCAGCGGAAGCTCCTCGCGCAGCAGACTGTGATGATCCCAGTCGCGATGATACAGCTGGATGAACCGCACGCCGTGTTCGGCCAGCCGGCGGGCCAGCAGGCAGTTGCCGGCGAACGAACCGTCCCCGGGCTGGCAGCCATACCGGGCCAAGGTCCGCGGCTCTTCCTTGCGGAGGTCCACGAGCTGGGGAACGCTGGTCTGCATCTGAAACGCCAGTTCGTACTGGGCGATACGTGTGGTGATCTCCGCGTCCCAAGCCTGCTCCTGCTGCTGGCGGTTGAGCTCCACCACCGCACGCACGTCCGCCTCCTGCTGCCGGCCGGAGACACCCGGCGGGCTGGACAGATACAGCACGGGATCCCCCTGCGAACGCAATTGTACACCTTGATGCCGGCTCGGCAGAAAACCGCTGCTCCATTGCCGCGCAGCGATCGGCTGCGGGGAACGCCCTTTGCCGTGGGACATCAGGACGACGAACGCCGGCAAGTCGTCCGCTTCGCTGCCCAGCCCGTAGGTCACCCACGCGCCCATGCTCGGTCGGCCGGCGATCTGTGCGCCCGTGTTCATGAACATGTGAGCCGGGTCGTGGTTGATCGCCTCGGTCGTCATGGACCGCACCAGGCAGATGTCGTCCATCACGGAACCGATGTGAGGCAGCAGCGAGCTAATGGCGGTCTGGTTCGCGCCACGCGGCTCAAAGGGGAACTGCGGTCCCAGGCAAACGAGCTTCTGACCCTGGAGTTGGGCGAGCTGTTGTCCTTGCGTGAGGCTTTCCGGCATGGGCCGACCGTCCATCTCGGTCAGCTTCGGTTTGGGATCGAACAACTCGAGCTGGGACGGGCCGCCCGCCATGGTCAGCCAGATCACCCGTTTGGCACGCTGCGGCAGCGGCAAGGACTTTAGCACACCTTCCGCCGGGGCCGCCTGCAGCGCTGCCGGGCGCAGGAGCGAGGCGAGCGCCAACGTGCCGAGTCCCTGTCCCAGTCTTCCCAGGAAGGCACGCCGCGCAGGCTGCCAGCCGTGTACCCTTTGCGCCATCATGACCGTGTGATCGTCTCGTGAAGATTCAACAGCACGCGTGCCACATGGGTCCACGCGGCCAACTCCACGACATCCTTGTCAGTGGGCGCCGCAGTCAAGCCGACTTGCAGCACTTTGTCTGCCGCCTGGGGATCGCCGCGATACACACTCAGATGCAGGTCGAGCAGTTCCAGCATCGTTCGCAACTCCTGCTCGCGCGGGTTGCGTTGCAGGACAAGTTGCCAGAAACGGACCAGTCGCTCTTCGGGAGTACCGGTGCATTCGCGCAGTACGCGGGCCGCCAGCACGCGCGCGGCCTCGACGTACGTCGGGTCGTTCAGCAGCACCAGCGCCTGCTGCGGGATGTTCGAGCGCGCCCGCTCCGCGGCACACTCCTCGCGACACGGAGCGTCAAAGGCCAGTAGACTCGGATGCAGGAACGAACGCTGCCACCACACGTAGAGTCCGCGCCGGTATTGGCTCTCCCCCTTGTCCGGCACATAGTCACGCGTCGGGAAATTGAGATTCTCCCAATACCCGTCCGGCTGATAGGGCTTCACGCTGGGACCGCCAATGGCGGGCTCCAGCAGCCCGGACACGGCCAGCGCCGTGTCACGCACCAGTTCGGCATCCAGCCGGACGGCGCTCTGCCGAGCGTACTCGCGATTGTACGGATCGGCCGCCAGCAGTTCCGGCGTGGCCGTGGATACCTGCCGATACGTCGCACTGGTGACCATCGTGCGGACCATGTGCTTCAGATCCCAACCGCTGTCCATGAACTCGCAGGCCAGCCAGTCGAGCAGTGCCGGATTGGTCGGCGGCTCGCCTTGCGCACCGAGGTCACTCAGTACTTTGCTGATCCCGGTGCCAAAATACTGCTGCCACAGGCGGTTCATCACGGTGCGTGCTGTGAGCGGGTTGTCGCGGGACACCAGCCAGTGGGCCAGATCGAGGCGCGTCAGCTCGCGTCCGTCCACCGCCGGCTGCGGCAGGTAGTGCGGCAAGGCCGGCTGCAGGACTTCACCGGATTCGTCCATCCAGTTCCCGCGAGGCAGGATCCGCACCGTGCGCTTGGTCGGCGTGCTCACGCTCACCAGGCACTTCGGCAGCGAGTCGTAGAACTCCTTGCGCTCCCGCTCGGCCTTCGCCACGGCCTCTCGCTCGGCGACAAACAGCCGCGTGGCCGTGCCACGGAAGTAATCCCGCACGGCCTGCTGCTGCTGGGGCGTGCGGCTTGAGCCCTTCAGGATCTCGAGGACCTGTCGCGCTGCCTGCTTGGCCGGCTCCGCGGCCTGCGAGTCCGGGCGCAGTTCCGGAAGCGTCACATCGTATGCCACGACATCCGCTTCCCACTGTTGCTGGGCGATCTCGAGCTGGGGCACAATCGCTTCGAACGCCCGCGCGGCTTCGGCGCGAGCCGCGTCCAGCTGGGCCAGCTGTTGTTCCTGCTCGGGTGTCATGACCGCCATGCCGACTTCGCGCTGGCCAATGATCGGCTCTTCTATGTCGGCGAAGAACGCACCCAGCGAGTAGAAATCCCGCATCGTGAACGGATCGAACTTGTGGTCGTGACACTGGGCGCAACCGGTGGTCTGACCCAGCCAGGCCGTGCCGATCGCACGCACGCGATCGGCCACCATCCGCGCTTCGTAGTCCTTGGGCTGCGCGCCTCCTTCTTCGGTCGTGAGCAGCAGCCGGTTGAAGGCTGAGCCCACGCGCGTCTCCTGGTTCGCGTCGGGCACCAGATCGCCCGCAATCTGTTCGATCGTGAAGCGATCAAATGGCTTGTTGGCGTTGAAGCTGTGGATGACCCAGTCGCGGTACGGCCAGACGTTGCGGGGATTGTCGCTGTGATAGCCAATCGTGTCGGCGAAACGCACGACGTCCAGCCACGAGAGCGCCAGCCGTTCGCCGAAATGGGGATTCTGCAACAGCCGCTCAACCAGATCCTCATAAGCATCCGGCGACGGGTCGGCCTCGAACGCGGCGACCTCTTCGGGCGTGGGCGGCAGCCCGATCAGATCCCAATACAGGCGTCGAATCAACGTGCGCCGGTCCGCCTCGGGTGAGGGTGTCAGGCCGATCTCGGCCAATCGCCCCCGCACCAGTACGTCGACTGCGTTCTGCCCGGGATCGATCTCTGCCTTGACGGGCGGTTCGTAGGCCCAGTGTCGCTGGTACGCGGCGCCCTGCTCGATCCAGCGCTGGAGAAGCGCTTTCTGACGATCGGTCAGTGTCTTGTGCGACTGCGGCGGAGGCATCCGCAGGTCGGGATCTTCCTCCTGGATCCGTGCGATCAACTCGCTCTCGGCCGGTTCCTCGGGGACGATAGCGCCACTGTCCAACGCCTCGTCGCGAATGTCCAGTCGCAGGTCCGCCTCACGGTGATTGGCGTCCGGACCGTGACAGTAGAAGCAGTTGTCCGAGAGGATCGGACGCACATCACGGTTGAATTCCACCTGCGCGGGCAGCGGAGCCGTATCCTGAGCGAGGCTGGGAGGAGTCACACCGAGAGCGCCGAAAAACCCGCACAGAATCGCACCCGTACGAGCGCACGATTGCCAATGGGGATGCTGCAACAATGACCGTGCCATGGCTTGCTCGAACCTCGCATTGCCGAAAAGACCTGAACCGCACCAACTCCGCGACGATCGACCGGCTCCATTGTACCAGGGGATCCTCCCAGCGGGTATTGTGGCGGCATGCAGGGCAGCCGCCAGATGCGGTCCGAAGTGCCATCCGTGTGCGGCGACGCGGTTGGCGAGTGCCAGATATGTTAAGCTGTCCAACGGCTCGGACAGCGAGCCGCCGGTGGGAGCACGCACTGGTCGGGTGGCTTCGCTCCCGTCGCGGGCAGGATGACTGAGCACTGGGGCTGCTGCCACACGGACTTCCCGCATCGAGGAGGTTGATTATGGACGTGGCTGTGACGCTGAGGGTCAATGGGGTGGCGCGATCCGTCACCACCGATCCGGATCGTCCGCTGCTGGACGTGCTCCGAGAAGAGTTTCAGCTGACGGGGACGAAGCATGGCTGCGGCGAAGGACGCTGCGGCGCCTGCACGGTGCTCCTGGACGGCCATCCCACGCTCTCCTGCGTCACGGCGGTCTCCGCGGCCCATGACAAGACCATCACGACCATTGAAGGCCTGGCCGAAGGTGAGACGCTGCATCCGGTCCAGGAGGCGTTTCTGGAGGCAGGGGCCATGCAGTGCGGCTACTGTACGCCCGGCATGATTCTCTCCGCCGTCGCCCTGCTGCGCGAGAAGCCAGCACCCACGGACGACGAGATCGTCACGGCCATGAACGGACACATCTGTCGCTGCAACGGGTACGTCAAAATCCTGAGCGCCATTCGCCTTGCCGCGGGTGGCGGGGAGGGCGAGGCGAGACTGGGAGGGCGAGGCTCCTGCCGAGCCGTCATTCGAACATCGAACATTGAACATTGAACATTGAACATTGAACATCGATAGTGCGACAGGAGAGCATGAAGGGAAGCACACGCCATGACTGACACGACCGCCATCGGCAACGGCCTGCGTCGTCCCATGCCGTCAAGTGACGTCGGCGCCGAGCACGAGCTGACTCGCCGCACGTTCATTCAATTACTTGGCACAGGGCTTGTCATCACGGTCACGCAGACGGGCGCTCTGGCGCAGCGGCGCGAACGAGGTGCGCAGCGCGCCGACACGACGCTGCTGGCACGGCTCTACCTGAATCACGACGGCACGATTGCCGCGTTGAGCGGGAAAGTCGAGGAAGGGCAGGGGGCTCGGGCCCAGTTGTCCCAGGCCGCTGCCGAAGAGTTGCGCGTGCCCGTCGACCAGGTCTGCCTGATCATGGCCGACACCGATCAGGTCCCCGATGACGGCATCACGGCCGGCAGTCGGACGACGCCTCAGAATGTTCCTCCCATGCGTCAAGCCGCGGCAACCGCGCGGGAATTGCTCACCCGGTTTGCTGCCGACCGGTGGCAGGTGGAAGCCAGCAGCCTGGAGGTCCGTGACGGCACGATCACGCACGCGGCGACGGGAAGGCAGTTGACCTATGCCGATCTCGCAAAATCGAAAGAAGTGGCCGACGCTTTCCAGCAGCCGGTGGATGCGGACATTGCGTTGACCGCAGTGAGCGGCTGGCGAGTGCTGGGGAGCCCCGTGCTGCGTCCCAATGCGATCGATCTGGTGACAGGAGCCCACCGCTTTCCCTCGGACATTGTTCGTCCCCAGATGCTCTACGGACGCGTGCTGCGTCCGCCGGCGTACGGCGCGAAACTTGAATCAATCGACCTGTCGGCGGCTCGATCGATGCCGGGCGTCGTCGTCGTCCAGGAGGACGATTTGGTGGGGTTCGCGGCACCCGCGCTGTTCCAGGCTTCCGCCGCGCTGGAGGCTGCGGCCAGGACGGCGACTTGGACGACCAGTGACGCGCGGCAGCCATCGCACCAGACCATCCACGCGCATCTCAAGGAGCGTGCTCAAACCGGTCGCGGACGAGCCGACGTGCGCGGGTCCATCGAACAGGGCCTCGCCGCGGCAGCTACTACGCTCCGGGAAACCTACACGTTGGCGTACATTCAGCATGTGCCGATGGAGCCGCGTGCGGCGGTCGCCGAGTGGACGGATGACAAACTCACCGTGTGGGCCGGGTGTGATGGTCCGTTTCGTGCGCGGTCCGATTTGGCGCGGTTGTTCGGAATTCCCGCCGAGCGTGTGCGGGTCATCATTCCGGATATGGGCGGAGGATTTGGCGGCAAGCACAGTCCGGACGCGGCGCTCGAGGCCGCCCGGATGGCCAAAGCCGCCGGACGACCCGTCTGTGTGCGGTGGACACGCGCCGAAGAATTCACGTGGGCCTACTTCCGGCCGGCGGCGGTGATCGAGTGCGCCGGGGGACTCGACGCAGCCGGCGCGCTGATCGCCTGGGACTTCACCAACATCAACGCGGGCGGCGCGGCCCTCGACACGCCGTACGACGTTCCTCACGTCCGCGTCAGCTCGGTTGGATCCGACTCGCCGCTGAGCCAAGGCGCGTACCGTTGCCTGGCGGCGACCGGCAACAACTTTGCCCGGGAATCCTTCATGGATGAACTGGCGGCCGCCGCTGGCGTGGATCCTCTGGACTTCCGGTTGGCCCATCTCACGAACCAGCGCATCCGGAGCGTGCTGGAACAAGCCGCGACGCAGTTCGGCTGGTCCGCACGCAGGAGATCGGTCACGCCGGAGCTCGGTGTCGGCCTGGCCTGTGGCACGGAGAAAGGATCTGTGGTGGCCGCCTGCGTCGAGGTTGCTGTCGATCGCGAACGCGGCGAGATCCGAGTCAACGAAGTCTGTGAGGCATTTGAGTGCGGGCCGATCCAGAATCCCGCAAACCTTACGTCTCAGGTGCAGGGCTGCATTGTCATGGGAATGGGCGGCGCGCTGTGGGAAGAAGTCCAGTTCGAGAACGGCCAGATGCTCAATCCCAGCTTCGCAGCCTATCGCGTGCCCCGATTCCGCGACATCCCTCGCATCGACGTGCAACTGGTCAACAACACCGAGATTCCGTCTGCGGGCGGCGGCGAGACACCCATCATCGCCATTGCCCCGGCCATTGGAAACGCCGTCTTCGCGGCCACTGGCATACGCCTGCGATCCATGCCGATGCCTGGTGGTGCTCTGAAACAGACCTGATGTATATGGAACCGATCGAGTTGTTCCGCCGGGCAGCCACGGCTCTCGCAGAAGGGCAGCACGTCGCCTTGGTGACCGTAACGTCGGTGGCCGGATCCACCCCTGGGAAAGTCGGCTACAAGATGCTGGTGCTCGACCGGGATCGCGACGTGATTGGCACCGTCGGCGGCGGTCGCGTGGAGGCGAGGATGATTGACCAGGCACGGGCCATGCTTGCCGCACCCGCGTGCCGCCTCGTTCGGTTCGACCTGAACGACGTCGTCGATCGAGCGAACGGCATCTGCGGGGGCTCAATTGAACTGCTGGTCGAGTCGTTCGATCCTGGGACGCTGCCGCTCTTCCAGACGATCTCGACCGCCACCGACGGGGACAACCACGATTGGCTGGTCTCGGTGGTCGCTCCTGACGCGCGGCCGCGAAAGTTCTGCGTCGCGGGTGACGGTCTGGCGGCCGTCCTCGGGCAAGCTGGCATCGATCGGGCTGTTGTGACCGCAGTTGCCGCGGTGGCGAAGGACGTTGCCGGGTCCGGCAGTGCCGGTGCAATGTTGGCGGTGGGAGACGTGCGAGTATTCATCGAACTGCTGGCCCCACGGCCGAGCGTCGTCATTTGCGGGGCAGGGCACCTGGCTCGGCACATCGCCCGATTCGCTCGCGCCGTCCATTTTCGTGTCGTGGTCTGTGATGACAGGCCAGAATACGCGCGGCGCGAACAGTTCCCGGATGCTGACGACGTGATCGTGGCAGATTTCGCTCGCATCTTCGAAACGATTCCGGTGCGGAGAGACTTCTATATCGTCATCGTCACTCGGGGACATGCAAGCGATGAGACCGTGCTCGAGCGGGTGGTGCGGACAGACGCGCGCTACATTGGCATGATCGGCAGCCGGAACAAGGTGACGACAGTTTTGCAGCATCTTCACGACAAGGGTGTCCCCAGCCGGTTACTCGACCGAGTCTATTCTCCGATGGGGCTCGCGATCGGCGCTATCACGGCGGAAGAGATAGCGCTGAGCGTTGTCAGTGAACTGGTCAAGGTCCGCCGACTCGGCGACGCGGCTGAGGTTGACCATCTGACCCTGTCGCGACGGGCGCCGGCATCATGATTCACGCGCTGATTCTGGCAGCCGGGACGTCGCAGAGAATGGGAATGCCCAAGCCGCTCCTGCGGTTCAAAGACACAACGTTCCTGGAGCAGATCATTGCCGTATTGCAGCAGTCGACAGTCGACACCGTGACCGTCGTGTTGGGGTCGCAGGCGGAGATGATCCGGGAGCACTGTGACCTGTCCGCCGTCGACGTGGTTGTCAATCGAGACTATCACGCGGGACAGCTGTCGTCGCTTGCCGCGGGACTGCGGGTCCTGCCGGCGCTAACGGAGGTGGTCGTCGTTTGCCTGGTCGACCAGCCGTTTGTCACCAGTACGGTCGTCGATCAGCTTGTTCACGCATTTCGCGTCACGGGTCGTCCGATCGTGGTGCCGGTGCACGGCAGACGACGTGGACACCCGACGCTCTTTGCGCGCGAGGTGTTCGACGAACTGCTCAATATCCCGCAGGATCGAGGTGCACGCGACGTCGTGCATGCGCAACCGGATCGCGTGTGGGAGCTGGAAGTGAGCGAGTCGACGATCCTGGCTTCCATCAACACGCCGGCGGACTACATCGCGCATTTCGGCAGCGCGCCGAAGGTCAGGTGCTGATAGTGACAATGATTGGTGAGCCACAGGCCAGCCTCACCACACAACTCTCTCCCCGCCGACCCTGTGTCGGCGGCTGGCTGGACTGGTGAGCTACAAGCGAGGCCCTGCAAAAGATCTCCTCCCCGCCGACCCCGCGTCGGCGGGTTGCTGGACTGGTGAGCTACAGGCCCGCAGCGCGCTCGCGCTCTCCTCCCCGCCGACCCCGCGTCGGCGGTTCATTGGACTGGTGAGCTACAGGCCCGCAACGCGCGCGCTCTCCTCCCCGCCGACCTCGCGTCGGCGGCTTGCTGGACTGGTGAGCTACAGCCCGGCAACGCGCTCGCGCTCTCCTCCCCGCCGACCTCGCGTCGGCGGTTCATTGGACTGGTGAGCTACAGGCCCGCAGCGCGCTCGCGCTCTCCTCCCCGCCGACCCCGCGTCGGCGGTTTGTTGGACTGGTGAGCTACAGGCCCACAACGCGCTCGCGCTCTCCTCCCCGCCGACCTCGCGTCGGCGGCTTGCTGGACTGGTGAGCTACGCGCTTGGCGCGCTTCCGGCGCTCTCCTCCCCGCCGACCCCGCGTCGGCGGCTTGCTGGACTGGTGAGCTACAGGCCCGCAGCGCGCTCGCGCTCTCCTCCCCGCCGACCCCGCGTCGGCGGTT
>JALOQX010000187.1 GCA_025459265.1 Pirellulaceae bacterium
AGGCCGGCCGCGCAGACCAAGCCGGCCGTCGACGCGCGGGAGACGCGGTGGCCCGCGGTCATCTCTTCATCCGCGTCACGTGCTGGGGACGAGGCGCAGAGCCGTGGATGCGACACGACATGGCCGTCCTCGCCTGCAGGGGCGGGCCAGGTCCGTCCTCGCCTGCGGCGGCGGGTTAAACGAGGCGTGGCCGTGCCGCTCCGGAGTGCGCCGCCGGTGTCGCGTTCCCAGGAGGATAGGGGAGTAAGGGCAGGACGGGGGGAGCCTGAGGGGCGCGGGATCGGGGATCGCGGGAAGCGATGCGGGGAGTGAGCCGTGACGCGGGGCAGCACACATCATTTTCGTCGCGGGACGAGATCCGGGGTGGTGAGGGCGGACGGTCAGAGCAGATAGAGACTGGCGATCGAGAAGTAGATGATGATGCCTGTCACGTCCACGAATGTGGCCACAAACGGGCTCGAGGCGTAGCCCGGGTCGAAGCCGAGGCGTTTGAACGCCAGGGGGAGCATGGAGCCGACGACGGTGCCCCAGAGGCAGATGGCGGCCACGGACTGGGAGATGACCAGTGCGAGCATCCACGGATTGGCATTGCCCAGCACGGCGCGGGGGGTCATCGCGGCGCGGACAAAGGCAATTGCGCCGAGTGTCGCGCCCAGCGCCAGTCCCATGAGCAGTTCATGCCGCAGCACGCGGAACCAGGCCTTCGTGTCGACGTGGCCCAGCGCCAGAGCGCGGGTGATGAGCGTCGCGGCCTGGGAGCCGGAATTGCCGCCGGTCGAGATGCACAACGGCACGAACAGGCTCAGCGCCACGATGGCCTGGATCGCGTCTTCAAACGAGGCCAGCGCCGTGAAGGTGAACAACTCAGCCACGAACAGCGCTGACAACCACAGCGCGCGCCTGCGCCAGACGGTGGTGAACGCAGCGTCCAGGTAGTTCTCTTCGATCGGCGTGACGCCGCCCATGTGCAGCGCATCTTCGGTGGCCTCGGCCATCATCACGTCGATCACATCGTCGTGCGTGATGATGCCGACCAGACGGTGTTGTCCGTCGACGACGGGAATTGCCAGGAAGTCGTAGCGCGCCAGTTCCCGGGCGGCCTCTTCCCGGTCCTGGTCCACGCGCACGGTCACGACATCTCGCTGCATGATGTCTTCGACCACCGCGGAGGAGCGGGCGAGGATCAGATCGCGCAGCGACAGGAAACCGATCAGGCGTTGGGTGTCGTCCACGACGTACACGTAGTAGATCGTCTCCCGCGATGGAGCCTGCTGGCGGAGCAGCGTGATGGCGCGTTCCACCGTCACGCTGGCGGGGAGCGTGGCGTACTCGGTGGTCATGACCGAGCCGGCGCTCCCTTCCGGGAACGACAGCAGCATGCGGATGTCCTGCCGCTCAGCCCGCGCGACCAGCGGCATCAGGCTCTCGACGACTTCGGCGTCGAGCCGTCGCAGCAAGTCGACCCGATCGTCGGGCGACATGACCTCGATCAGCCGGCCCATCCGGTCGCGTCCCACGCCGCTGACCAGTTCCACCTGTTTGCTGATCGGATAGAACTCGAAAATCTCCGCCTGTCGGTCGATGGACGTGTGATCGAGCAGCTGCCACGTTTCCTCCACCGTCAGTCCTTCGGAGAATTCCGCGATGCTCGCCGGGTGCAGGTCCCCGAGCACGGCCGCGAGGGTCTCCGTGTCCTGTTCGGTCAACAGTTCGCGCAGCTCGGGGAGCAGTAGTGTATTGACCATAAAGCACCAGGGCTCAAGAGGCCGGCGGAACGCAAGCGAGAGTATCTTACTGACTTCGGTCCGCACTGCAACTCCGGTGCCGCCCGCCGCCCCCCTCCCCCGAATTCGATTCGATGTTCAATGTTCGATGTTCAACGTTCGATGTTCGCGGCCCGCGCCTTCCCCTGTGCGCGTCGGGTCGCGTAGAATCCCGGCTGGTCGGGACAATCCAGGACCTTTTGCCAAGGGAGCCACTGGGTGATGGCAGCAGATGCAGGTCGAGCGCGGCGATTCCGGGGGATCATTCCGCCACTGGTCACGCCGCTGGCTGGACGCGACGCCCTGGATGACCCTGGCTTGCAGCGGCTGATCGAGCACGTGTTGGGGGGGGGCGTTCACGGCCTGTTTGTGCTGGGGAGCACGGGCGAGGCGCCCAGCCTCAGTTACCGCTTGCGGCGGGAGATGATCGCGGCCAGTTGCGCGCTGGTGAATCACCGTGTCCCGGTACTGGTCGGGATCACCGACACGGCGTTCGTCGAATCGGTGCGGGTGGCGCAGTGGGCGCATGAGGCGGGTGCCGACGCGGTCGTGTTGGCAACGCCCTACTATTTCCCGGCGGGGCAGACGGAGCTGCTGGCGTACGTGCGGCGCCTGGTGCCGGAACTCCCGTTGCCCGTGATGCTCTACAACATGCCCAGCTTGACGAAGGTGTGGTTCGAGCGGGACACGCTCCGGCAACTGGCAGAGATCGACTCGATTGTGGGCATCAAGGACAGCAGCGGGGACGTCGAGTACTTTACCGAGGTCGCGCAGCTGCATGCGCAGCGTCCCGACTGGTCGATTCTGATGGGTCCCGAGCATCTGCTGTGTGCAGCGCTGCGGTTGGGCGCTGACGGGGGTGTGTGCGGGGGTGCCAACGTCCTGCCGCACCTGTTTGCGGGCTGTTACGAGGCGGCGGTGGGCGGCGACCCGGCGCGGTCCGCGGCCTTGCTGGCGCAGATCGTCGACTTCCAGGAGATCTATACGATCGGCAAGTACGCGTCGCGGTACATCAAAGCGTACAAGAGCGCGCTGTCGCTGCTGGGGATCTGCAACGACTTCCTGGCCGAGCCGTTCAATCATTTCCTGCCCCCCCAGCGGGCGCAGGTGCGGGAGATCCTTCGCCGCTTCGTCCCGGACGAGGCGCTTGGTCAGTGACCTGAGTGTGTCACACGTGCTGGCCGGCGAGCCAGCCGGTGCTGAAGGCAGCCTGGAAGTTGTAGCCGCCGATCGGTCCGTCCAGGTCGAGGATTTCGCCGGCCAGGAAGAGCCCGGGCACACGCTTGCTCTCCAGCGTCTTGGATCGCACTTCATCCAGCGCCACGCCGCCGGCCGTGACTTCGGCCTTGTCGAAGCCCAGTGTGCCCACAACGGGCAGCGGTGTGGCTTTCAGGGTCTGCACCAGTTGCGACCGTTCCGGCCGAGTCAGTTCTGCCAGATGGCGGGCAGCCGGCACGCCCGCCACGCTCGACAGTTCCTCTGCCAGTCGGCGCGGCAGCCACTGGGCCAGCAGCGCGGCGACATGCCGCTTTCCCTGCAGCGCAGCGGCCGTCTGGAACTGTTCCAGCAGCTGGGGGCCCGTCAGGTCCGGCAGGAAGTCGCAGTCGAGCGTGACGGGCAGTCCGGGAAACACGGCGGTCACGCAGCGGCTCACGTCCATGACCGCCGGGCCCGAGAGTCCGAAGTGCGTGAACAACAGCGCACCGCGCCGTTCGTGGCGGCTCAGATCCGCGGAGCGCAGCGGGCGCGAGTCGCCATCCGCGGGGCGCAGCCGCACCTGCACGTCCGGCACGGTAACACCCTGCAGGGCCCGGGCCCAGCGGCTGTCGACGCGCAGGGGGACCAACGCGGGGCACGGGGGGACGATGGTGTGGCCACATTGGGCGGCCCAGCGATAGCCGTCTCCGGTCGTGCCACATCCGGGGTACGATTGACCTCCGGTGGTCAGCACCACACGGTGCGCCGTGCACACGCGGCGGGTCGACGTGACGGCGAATGGCGACCCGCCGCCGGCCGGCTGCAGATCCACCACGGGCTCGTGCAGGGCGAGTGTTGCACCGCTGCGCGCGAGCTGGCGGCGCAAGGCGTGGAGGACGTCCAGCGCGCGGTCGCTGGCGGGAAACACCTTGCCCCCCGGCTCGACTTTCGTCGCCACGCCTTCGGATTCGAAGAGGGCCACGAGGTCGTCGGGCGGGAGCGCGGCGAGCGCGGCATGCAGGAACGAGCCCTGTCGGCCGAACGCGGCGACGATGCCGCGGGCGTCGATGGCATGCGTGAGATTGCAGCGGGTGCCACCCGACATCAAGATCTTGACGCCGGGCTTGGTGTTCTTCTCCAGCAGCAGCACGCGGCGGCCGCGCCGGGCGGCGCAGGCAGCCGCCATCAGCCCGGCCGCGCCCGCCCCGATCACCACCACGTCCCAGGCCTCGGACATCAGATCTGCGAACCGGCGATTGGCTGGAGCACCAGGTTCGTGATGTTGCTCAAAATCTTCTTGTCCGCATACTCATCCATCGCCTTCAAACGCTCCCAGGCAGGATCACGGATGAACTTCTGCCAGTTCTCATCCATCTGGGCCGCGCTCTCGAAGGAGAGCATGTACGTCAGGTTGGGCATGTGTGCGCCGATGATCGCTTCGCCGAAGAACACGGGATGCAGCCCGACGCGGCGGAAGATGGCGATCTCGCCCGCGTCGTTGAACATCTCGATCTTCTTCTGCCCCGTCATCTCGCTGGGGCTCTCGTAGATCCGCAGCTGGAACACCCGGCCGGGTGACGTGATCGGGATCTCGACACGCGGCATCCCCTGGAACGCCAGCAGCAACGAGCTTTCCACCCGGCGATAGCTCGGGGCGTTGGCCGGCGCCTCGAGAAACGCCGCGCCGCGGCGGAGAAACTCCGCGTCCTGCGCCAGCCGCGGCAGCAGTGTTACGACGGACTCCAGCGATTTGTGCGGCAGCAACACGTAGACCGGCCCGTGCGCGTCCGCCGGGGCGAACACGCCCACCGGCTTGATCCCGAGTCGGTTGAGCGCCGGAATGGCGGCCTCCTGGGCAAACTGCTCGAATCCCGCGCGCTGCTCTGGAGTGTCGAGATGATACACGCGCAGCTCCAGCAGGTCGCGACCGCTCGCAGCCTGGCCGTACGCCGTGCCGGCGGCCCACGGCAGCAATCCCACGGCCCCCGACGCGGCCAGAAACGTTCGGCGTTCCATAATTCCCTCTCCCGATCGACTTGACAGTTCAGTTCGGTCCGTTCACGGTGAACGCAGTGTACCACTCAGCAGGACAGCCGGGGAGCAGCCGTGGTCGCCAGCGGCCGCGACCGGCCCGGTGTGCACCGAGAGTTTCCGCATGCGACGCGCCGCCTTCTTGACGATGGACAGCCTGGAAGGGTTCTTTGCGTATGACCACCTGACGCATGCGCCCCTGGCCCGACGCGGCTGGCACGTGGAACCGGTGTCGTGGCGTGCGCCGGCAACCTGGGATGAGTACGAGCTGGTCGTGATTCGTTCGCCGTGGGACTACCAGGAGGACCCGGCTGCGTTTCTGGCCGTGTTGGAGCGGATCGAGGCGTCCCGCGCCCGCCTGTACAACCCGCTGCCGATCGTGCGCTGGAACATCTGCAAGACCTACCTGCGCGACCTGCAGGAGGCGGGTATTGCGATCGTCCCCACGCAGTGGCTGCCCGGCCTGGACGAACGAGTGGTTCCTGAGCTGTGCGCCGCCTTGCAGACCGACCGGATTGTGGTCAAGCCCTTAGTGGGTGCCAACGCCCACGACACGTTTGTGTTGCGCGCGACAGGGATGCCGGACGATTCCGCGTTGGCGGTGGCCCGCTTCGCCGGGCGCGAGGTGATGGTCCAGCCGTTTGTGGAGCGAGTTCTGACCGAGGGTGAGTTCTCGCTGATCTACCTCGGAGGTCGCTACAGCCACACCGTGCTCAAGGTTCCCTGCTCCGGCGACTTCCGAGTACAGGAGGAGCATGGTGGCGTGATCCAATCCGCGCAGGCGCCTGCCGATCTGCTGGCACTGGCGGATCGCACGATTCGCGCCGTGGACGGGCACCTGCTCTACGCCCGCGTGGACCTGGTGCGATTATCCAGCGGGCAGCCGGCGGTGATGGAGCTGGAGCTGATCGAGCCGTCGCTGTACTTGAGTTACGACGAGCAGGCTCCGGAGCGGTTTGCGGAGGCGATCGCGCAGCTGCCCTTCTGACCTCAAGTCCATGCAGGCCGGACATGCCGGTCCTCCGTTCCCGCAGGTTCATGCAATTGAGCGTTTGAGCGACGCGGCCTACAATCGCCATTTCGTCGCGGGTCGCAGTCCCGCGGCCTTCGCAGTCCGTGTACCGGTGGATTCCTGGAGAGCACAAAGGGGGCATCGCAACGTGCGGCGTGCCAGGCGTGGGATGTTCGGATCGCGCAGTCGGCTCTGGCGACCGCTGTGTCTATCGCTGGTCATCGGGATCATGGCCGGGTCGGCCGCCGCGCTGCTGGAATGGGGTCTGGAGCAGGGTGTGGATCTGCTCATCGGCCGGGTGGTGGACGTGCGTGATGAACCGCTGGTGGCGATGAGTTGGGCCTTGCTGCTGCTGCCCGTGCTGGGCGGGCTCTGCTCGGGGGTGGCTGGGTACTGGTTCTGTCCGGGTTGGCGCGGTCATGGCACGGAAGCGTTGACACGTGCTTTTCACCGCGGGCACGGTGATATGGAGCTGCGTGGCCCGGCGGTGAGCGCGGCCGCGTCGGCTGTCGTCATCTCGACCGGGGGATCGGCGGGGCCGG
The DNA here is from genome assembly GCA_025459265.1 of Pirellulaceae bacterium. GTDB lineage: Bacteria > Planctomycetota > Planctomycetia > Pirellulales > Pirellulaceae > JAAYDI01. The sequence continues at coordinate 6,546 of JALOQX010000187.1, forward strand.
AAGGCCCGATCGCGGCCTTGGGCGCGGCGCTGGGTTCGGCCCTGGGTCGCCACCTGCACCTGACGCCTCGCGAGCGGCGCATCCTGTTGATCGCGGGCTGTGCGGCGGGTGTCGGTGCGATCTTCCGCTGCCCGCTGGGTGGAGCGCTGTTCGCGGTGAGCATCATGTACAGCGACCCGGAGTTCGAGTCCGAGGCGATGATGCCGGCGGTGGTCGCGTCGGTGATCGGGTACTCGCTGTTCATGGCGGTTTGGGGGGCAGGTGAGCCGCTGGTGCGCGAGGCGCGACATCTGCGGTTCGCGTCGCCGCTCGAACTGGTGCCCTATGCGCTGCTGGGTCCGTTGTGTGGCCTGGTGAGCATCCTGTTGAGTGTCTGTTTCTTTCAGGTGCACCGCCATCTGGCCGACTCGGCGGTCCTGCCGCGATGGCTGCGCCCGGCCGTCGGTGGCCTGATGACCGGCGCGATTGCCTGCCTTGTGCCACCGGTTGTGGACAGCCGCTATCACTTGATCCAGGGGGCCACGGATGGCAGCCTGTTTGCGTCGGCCGCTTCCTTGTCCTGGTGGACGTGGACCGGGATCTTCGGCGCTTTCGTCGTAGCCAAGTGTCTGGCGACGGCGTTCACGGTGGGCAGCGGCGCCGCCGGCGGCCTGTTGGGACCGAGTCTGTTTCTGGGAGGTGCCGTCGGTGCTTTTCTGGGCGCACTGCTGACGGCGCTGGTGCCGGGCTCCATGTCCGAGCCGCTGCGGCAGGCGCTGATCCCGGTCGGCATGGGCGGCGTATTGGCCGCCAGCATGCGCGTGCCGATTGCGGCGATTGTCATGGTGACCGAGATGACCGGCAGTTATCAGCTGATCGTGCCACTGATGCTGGTCTGCGCCACCTCCTATTTGGTCGGTCGCCGGTGGGGCCTCAACCGCGAGCAGGTGCCGACGTCGGCGGAATCTCCGGTGCATGCGGCGGATGCCATGATACGCCTGTTGGAGTCCTGGCGGGTGCGGGACTTCGTACAACGTGACTGGCCATACGTGGTCAGTCCGGCGACACCGCTGGGGCACATCGTCAGCCGGATTGAACCGGGGACCCATCCGATTTTTGCGGTGGTCGCGGAGCGGCAGCTGCGGGGGCTCATCACATTGCCGGACATTGACCGCATTCACGATCCGTGGCTGCAGCGGGCAGTCTTGGCGGAGGACATCATGACCGAGCGGCTGACGGCCTTGTGGCCGGACGATGATCTGTACGAGGCGGTGGAGCTGTTCCGTCGGGAGAACCACGACGTGCTGCCCGTGCTCAGCGCTGAGTCGCCGCACGCCTGGGAAGGGATGCTCACGCGTCAGCGCGTCTACAGTGCGCTGTCGGCGCAGATCGAGACGAGTCGGCAGTTCATTCTGCAAGAGTACGCGGGACTGATTGCGATGGACCAGGAGGCGGGGATTGACAACCTGTTGAAGGCTGTGGCGCCCCAGGCCGGCTTGCGCATCGAGCGGTTGATGGTGCCCCTGACGGCGCTGGGGAAATCGATTCGCGCCTGCGATTTCCGCCAGACTTATGGAATCCAGATTCTCGGCCTGGAATTGCCCGACGGCACAGTGGAAAGCCCGCCCGATATCGAGCGTCTGCTGGAACCCGCCCACCGGCTCATTGCCCTCGTGCCCCAATCGCCGCCGACGTCCGGAAAGGGATAACCGCTTGCAGCGGCTTGGAGACCATCGGCACCGCGCTCAGGACATGCCCACCACAGGAAGTTCGGTCAGTCGAGCGCATTGCCCGGAGCGCCATCTCCGCCCGCTGCGACCGAAGCGAATCGCCCGCGGGAGGCCCTTGACGCCGCAGCCCGCGACAAGCCGGGCCGCGCCGTCAATGTGGTGACGCCGATCGTCCGATCCCGCCCGCGGGAACAGCCCGAGGTGGATGTGACCTGTGCGCGCAACCAAGTCACGGGTGGGCGCGTCGGTGGCGGCGACCGGTGCGCCTTCGATACAATAGTTTTGCGCACGTCGGTCGATTTCACCGACGCGAGCAACGGTGCCCGCCGAAGTCCCTTCGACACATCGGACCGAGGCGGGATAAGGCCATCGCTGTTGGCCGTTCCACTCCCGGATCGTAAGGTCGGACACTCCCGCGTCTGATCTCCGGGCCTGCCGTCATTTGCCGGGCGGTGAGCGCCAAGACTTGGCATTGCGGCCAGCCTGGAGACTCGGCAAGAGATGCAACACACAGTCGGCGGGAATAGCCATGCCTCCATGATCGCCAACGCTCGCGATCGTCACGCCGACGGCGCGGCCGCTGAGATCAACGATAGGTCCTCCGCACTCGTGAGAGAAGAGCGGGACCGCACATTCGATGACTGTGGGAAAGCCATCGGCACGATAGTTCTGGTCCGTGTTCGGATGCTTAGGCGCCGGCCGAAGAGGCAGATGGAGGGTGAGGGCTTCGCCGGCCCGTTGGAGATCGACCGATACCATATCGCCGCAGAGATGACCTTTCACGGCGTCCACCAGATCCTGGTCGTTACAGATGCGCCGGCCGTCCAGATTGCGCAACACGTCGCCAGGTCGGACGCCTGCGGCCCACGCGGCGCCACATACACCCGCCACAGAAAACTGTGTTCTCGGCGGTGAGTTTGCCGTGGGGATTGACGTATACATTTCCGGATGCCCCGCCGGAAGGCGAAGAGGCAGTCTGCAGACCGGTTGCTCCGGCGCGGCTAGATCACGCCGCCGTACGCTCACAATGCCCATTGCCAAAGGTTCCCCTTTGGGGCCCGCTGCGACCACCAGGGTGCCCACCAGCGGATCCGATGTCTCAGCCCACACGACTGTCCGAAGGCTCTTGGCTGCCACCTTGAGCACGGCTAGGTCGAAAGCTAGATCCGCGCCGACGACGTGGGCAGGGACAAGTTCCCCATCGGGAAGCTGGCAGGTTGGCTCGGCGGGCAGCTCGCTGGCCTTGCTCACAATCCATCCGTCCCTTCCCACGACCGTGCCCAAGGCGACGGGGACCCCGCCGTGCCGCAAGACGACCACACTGGATCGGACTGGCTCAATCGCCGAACGAAATCGAGCCAAGGTGGAAGAGCCTTGTGACCAGTCAGCTAGCCGCAGTCGCTCCACACCCTCCAGCCGCCTCTTAAAACAGGTACTCCGTTCCATGTCCCAAGGAGCCGTCTCACCGCGCGCCATCGAATCGAAAACAGAATCGACGGCCTGACAGGCAACTACGGAAAATATGTTCGGAATGCCGGCTCGCCGGACCTCCAAGGGGTCCATCCTGGGCAACGTCCATCCGCAGGTTGGAGAGAAGATGCCGGACGAGGGACCAGATCCGTCGATTCCCAGCAGATTTCCATCAAGGTCAAAGAACGGTCCCCCCGAGTCGCCACCAGTCACCATACAATCAGTGTCGAACGTCCCGTCGCCACAGTGAAGCACGCGGCCAAGGCGGACTGGGGCCGCTCGGCCTTTGCGATAGCCGAGCGGATGCCCGATCTTCAGAACCCAGTCGCCCACGTGGACTTCGACGCCAGGACGAATCGGCGCGTAGGGATAAGGCCCTGCCCTGAGGAGCCGCAGTAGAGATAGGTCGTATGTGCGATCGGCGCCCAGCAGTTCCGCAGGGCAGGACCGGCCATCGTGCAGGATCACCGTGGTCTTCGTGCTTGGTTGCGCCGTCGGTATCCGGTCGACCGTCACCAAGGTCGCGGATGGGCCGGGCCGTAATGCGTGGCTAACATGCCACGCCGATAGCACAACACCGTCGGGGCTGATGATCACGCCCGACGCGTATCCTTCGTCGCCCTGTTCGGACGGATTCACAACAGCGACGACGGTTGGGAGGACGGCTTCGGCAGCGACCTGTACGCGTCGCTGAATCTCACATAGATCGCCGACCGACCGTTCAACGGTTGGAGGGAGCACGGTCTCCGCAGTAGGATCGCCAACGAAACAGCCCGCCGTTTCGTTTCGTGCCGCGGATTTGCGGCTCGCGTACCAAATGAAGCAGCCCCACCCCAAGAGCGTCACGAGGATTGTGGCCCCGAGCAGCCTGTAGATCGCTCTTCGGTTTGGGAAAGGCACAATCCGGTCTCTCAAGTCCGAGGCAAGTCGAGAATCTGTCCCCGACCCATCTTCGCAGAATAGTCTCCCCGCAAAGCGAAGTCGAGCGAGGGCTAGGGCACATCACCCGAGCCGTCGAAGCCCAAGCTGTCACAGTGTATGGGTCGCTCTGACCTCAGTCGCTGACCTTTGATGGCTTGCGCGCGTCGGTGTCCACGACCGGCGCGGGAAGGGACATCGCAGCAGCTTTAGCACTCGCACTTACGCGAAGGTCGACTTGCCTGGTCTCCGCGAAGTTGCCAGTTTTGACCTGGGAGAACTGTCATGAAGATCTCCCAAGCTGCCCAAGAATACGTGGACCTCAAACAGGCGATGGGCTCTCGCTTTCACGCAGAGTCGGTGGTTCTGAAAGCTTTTTCCAGGGCTCTGGAAGATGTGCTCCTGGCTGATGTTACAGCAGAGCAAGTTATGACCTTCATTGCCGGGACTGGCAGCGTAACACGTTTCTGGCATCGGAAGCTGGAAGCATTACGTGGGTTCTATCGTTTCGCGATCGCTCGGGGCTACACCCAGTCCTACCCTTTGCCATTGAATCGACTGATAAACGCAGCGGAACGGTGTGTGACCAGCAGGACGAAGTTGCAGGCACCAACTCTCCGCACGATTCTGCTGCTACTGTATGGCGCCGGCTTGCGCATCAGCGAGGCGCTTTGCCTCACGCCACAGGATGTGGACCTGTCCAACAGTCTACTTACGATCCATGAAAGTAAGTTCTATCGAACCAGGTTGGTGCCGATCGGACCCCGATTGACGAGTAGTCTCGCCAACTATGGCAAGCAACGCAATGAATGGGACATCCCACGCGGCACCATCGCGTCGTTCTTCGTAACACGGCATGGTCACCCTGTAAAACGGTCGCTTGTCGAAAATACTTTCTGCCGTCTCCGACAGCTTGCGAATGTGCAGAGGCATGACGGGTCTCGCTACCAGCCACGTCTTCATGACTTACGGCATACGTTCGCCGTTCATCGTCTTGTGGCCTGGTACCGTGAGGGCGCAGATGTGCAGCGTCTGCTGCCACAACTATCCACGTACCTCGGACACGTTCATGTCTCGGCGACACAGCGTTACCTGACGATGACCCCAGACTTGCTACATGAGGCGAGCATGCGATTCGAACAGTATGCTCGACCAACGGAGATATACCATGACTGACAACACGCTTCTCGGTCCCTGGATTAGACGGTTCTTGCTCGAGTATCTGGTGCAAGATCGGAATCTCAGGGAGAACACGCAACACAGTTACCGCGATTGCTTGACATTGCTTCTTCCGTTCTTGGCAAACAAGGTTGGACAGACCGTGGAACGACTAACCATCGAGCATCTTTCCGCAGATCATGTTCGACTCTTTCTTCATCATCTTGAAGAACAACGAACGTGCGCAATCTCAACGCGTAATCAACGACTGGCGACTATTCACTCACTTGCCCACTTCGTCGGGCTCCGCTGCCCGGAGTACATAGGCTGGTCCGCCGAAATTCACCAGGTCCCATTTAAGAAAACCGCACAGCCAGCGACGTGCTATCTCGAGAAAGACGAAATGGACGCACTTCTCGCGGCACCCGATCGCAGTACAGCCCAAGGGAAACGGGACCACCGTCTACTTCTGTTTCTCTACAACTCGGGAGCACGTGCTGATGAGGCGGCCCAGTTGATCATCGCCAATCTCAATCTGTTCCCTCCGGCATCCGTGACGATCGTCGGTAAGGGCGGCAGGACTCGCCATTGCCCCTTGTGGGCCACCACAGCCGATTGTGTGAAATCAGCTGTAGGTGGCCGGCATGCTCAGGAACGAGTCTTTCTCAATCGCTGCAATCGACCAATTACACGATTTGGGGTCCACGCGATGGTCGAACGTTACATATCGAAATTATCCGCCGAGCTGCCCTCATTGGCTAGTAAGCAGGTAAGCCCACACACGATCCGGCATACCACTGCTGTGCATCTTCTGCGCGCGGGCGTTGACATTAACACCATCCGCGCCTGGCTCGGACACGTATCGATCGATACGACCAACATCTACGCCGAGGTGGACCTCGAGATGAAGGGGCGGGCCCTGGCCAAATGCGACGTCGGCGAGACCAGCCAACCAAGCCATCGCTGGAGCGAGGACGGCAGCTTGATGGCCTTCTTACGATCCCTGAAGTGACTCACTTATGTGGTGTTCAGCAGGACGCAGCAGCATGAATCCAAGTCCCTTTGTGTGTCAACGCCACATAAGCGCCGGCGCCACATAACGCATATTATGTGGTCGACCACATAATATGCGGGAGCTCCGCCCGTCCGGTTCGGAGGGAGGGGGGGCCGAACTCAATCGGCCCTCCCTACCCCTATTGGGCTGGAACGTGTGACCGCTTCGCGGTCAGGAGCCGTGATCACGGTGCCCAACGCCGCCAGGCGGTCATCGCAACGTGTCCAATCCCACCGCATGCTGAGCCCAGGGCCGAAGGACACCGGCACAGCCTCTGCCGGGGCCTGTCGGCCAATGCCACTTATTTTCGCCTAAATTCCGCACCACGCCCACGCTTGGCACGACTTTTGCGCATCTCCAGCAGGTTTCGATCGAAACCTGTCACTTTCTCAAGGATGTGCCCATGCGCCGGTGTGCTAAGAAGGCGGATGTTGTTGCCGCCGAGTCTGAGGAGTTGTGCTTCGCTGTCCAATTGCTGAGTTCGCTCATGGCCCTTTTCGAGGAGGACGTCGTCATCGATGTCGACGAGCGACCCACAACGCGGATGGTCTACACCAATGGAGTTACTTTGTGGTTATTGATTCTGCAACGCCTGGGTGGTGGCAAGACATTGGAAGAGACGATCTCGCATTTACTGGCTCACGATTTTGACCTGTTGCCGGACAACAAACGGGTGCGAGAGGGGAGGATCTCGGCGAACACGGCCACGTATGCTCACGCCCGAAAACGCGTTCCGTTGGAATTTATTTTGGATGTGTCCGAACGGATTTGTGATCGCCTGAGCCAGATGAGTCCCCCGATCATCGAGGGGAAGCGGGTATTCATTCTCGACGGAACGACCATCACGCTTGCTCCCACGAAAGCGCTCCAAGAAGCGTTTCCGCCCGCTCCCAATCAGCATGGACAGTCGGTATGGCCGGTGGCGATGCTGATGCTGGCGAACGAGCTGCAGAGTGGCTGCGCCTCGTTGCCGCAAATCGATCCCATGTATGGTGACAACAACGCGAGCGAAGCTGTCCAGGCACATCGAATTCTCGGCAAATTGCCGGCAAACTCGATTGTCATGGCTGATACAGGGTTCGGGATCTACAGCGTCGCTCATCATTGCACGATGGCGGGGCATGAGTTCTTCTTTCGCTTGAGCCATGCTCGGTTCAAGGCCCTACGTCAAGACGCCGAACTGATCGACGAAGGCCTCAAATACAAGACCTACAAACGACAACCCTTGATTGAAAAGCGATTCTCTCAGTTCAAGACCGACTTCGAAGTGGCTCCGGTGTATCTCAAAGAGGTCACGCGCATTCAACGGATGTTGTGTGTCTACTTCTTTGCCTTGATGGTGCAGACCTTGTTGGAACGAGAACTCCGCCAGGCCTTGGCCAACTCAGACTACGACACGATTCCCATGTATCCGGAGCACCGAGCATGCCAGGCTCCGACAACGCGTCGAGTGCTCGATATCTTCGAGAACATCCAGCGTCACTCACTCAGTGGTGATGGCGCGCGCCAGACGTTCGTGACGCAGCTGACGCCGCTACAGCGTCAGATCGTGAACTGGTTCCAGTTGTCGCCCAAGAAATACGGAGCGTGACGCCCCTTGCGGCCGGCCGGACAATTCGCGGATAATGCCCGGCAGATGTGCGGAAAGAACGT
>JALOQX010000465.1 GCA_025459265.1 Pirellulaceae bacterium
TGCGGGAGGGCGAGGCTCCTGCCGAGCCGCGGCACCGGAGGGCAGAGGACGGAGGACGGACGACGGCGGCGAGCGACGACTAGCCAACAAGGATTTCCGAGCGACGAGGGAATTTCCCCTCGGAGCTCGTCACTCCTTGTTGGTTAATCGTCCCTCAGCCAACGTTGATTAATCGTCCCTCAGCCAACCGAGCCGCGGCGTTCACACATTGAAGAAGGCACTTCAGCATGCCGGAACGAGTTGACGTCACGTGGCACGCGCACAGTGTGACGCGCGCCGAACGGGAAGCGCTCAACGGCCATCGCGGCTGCGTCGTGTGGTTCACAGGCCTGAGCGGCAGCGGCAAGAGCACGGTGGCCAACGCCGTTGACGCGCAGCTGCTGGCGCGCGGCGTCCGCAGCTTCCTCCTGGACGGCGACAACATCCGGCACGGGCTCAACGCCAGTCCCGAGCTGCTGGCCGAATACGGCGACTCGTTCGCGCGCCGGTTCGGACTAGGGTTCTCCGCCGAGGATCGCCAGGAGAACATCCGGCGGATCGGCGCCGTCGCGCAGTTGTTCGCCGCCGCCGGCATCGTCACGTTAACGGCCTTCGTGAGCCCGTATCGCCGCGATCGCGACGCGGTGCGACGCCAAGTGGAAGCCCAGGGCGCGCCGGGCGACTTCATCGAAGTCTTCGTCGATGCGCCGCTGGACGTCTGCGAAGCCCGCGATCCCAAGGGGCTCTATCAGCGTGCGCGGGCCGGCCAGCTGCCCGGGTTCACCGGCGTCAGCGACCCCTACGAACCGCCGCAGAATCCGGAACTGGTCCTGCCGTCTGCCGAACTGCCACCCAACATCCTGGCGCAACGCGTAATTGTTTACCTTCAGTCCTGCAAGAAAATCCCGTAGAGAACCGACGTCATGCGCAGCACCTGCATCTGTCTCTGTGCGTACTTCAGTCTGCCCCTGGTTGGTGCCGCACTGGCGGACGAGCGCCCCCTCGTGATCGATGTCTGGCCCGGCCAGGTGGCGGGCGACCATGGCCAGATCGGTCCAGAACGCGTGCGCGCACGCGATGAAGCCCCGACCCCGGACGCGAAGTGGATTACGAATGTCACGCGCCCGACGATCTCCGTATTCCGGCCGGATGCACGCCGCAACACGCGCGTGGCGATCGTGGTCTGTCCGGGTGGCGGGTATTGGAACCTGGCGTGGGACAAGGAAGGGGAAGAGGTCGCCACATGGCTCAACACCGTGGGGATCACCGGCGTGGTCCTGAAGTATCGCGTGCCGCGCGCGAACCAGAACCACTCCCCGCACCGGGTCCGCTCCTGGACGCGCAGCGCGCGATCCGCCTTGTGCGCAGTCACGCCGCCACCTGGGAGATCGATCCGGAGCGGATTGGGATCCTGGGGTTCTCGGCCGGCGGCCACCTGGCCGTGATGACAGCGACTTCATTCGATCGTCGCCTGTACGCCCGGTTACCTGCTGACCCGGCCCGACGCCGATGTGCTGGCCGATTACATCCGCATTCCACCGGGCACGGGCCCCATGTTTCTGGTACACGCCAGCGATGACGATGAGCCCGGTGCGCCACCGCGTCAGAGTGTCGCGATGTACCTCGCGCTGCAGCGCGCCGGTGTGCCGGCGGAATTGCACATCTTTGCCCAGGGTCGGCACGGGTTCGGAGTCCGCCCAGGAAAAGGACCCGTGTCGGGTTGGCCCGCGCTGTGCCTCGACTGGCTGCGGCAGCAAGGGATGTTGTCCGCCGCCGCGCCGGACGAGCAGGCCGCTCAACACGGCGCGCTTCCCGAAGGCTCCACTGGACTGGCCGCGCGCTATCCCCAGGACCGCGGCCTCGCGCAGGACCCCGCCGTGCTCTTCCATGATGACTTTGAACAAGGCGAACCTGCCGACCGCTGGGATATGGCGTATCACCGACAGAACATCCAGCTGACGCAGGAACCCGAACATGTGCATGGTGGCGTGCGGGCGCTCGAGTTCACCGTCCCGCAGCAGCGCGAGGAGGTCAGCAACGAACTGGTCAAACGACTGGGCGCCGGACACGACGCGGTGTTTCTGCGCTACTATTCCCGTTTCGATGTCGGGTTCGATCAGCTGGGCTCCAGCCACAACGGAGGATTACTCGCGGCGATCGCGCCGGACGTGCCGTTCGCGACACCCGGCGTGAAGGCCGACGGGAGGAACAAGTTCATGGCGAGCTTCGAGAACTGGCGAGATGATCCAGCGACACCATCGCCCGGCCCGCTGAATGTCTACTGCTACCATCTGGGCCAGCGGAGCGAATACGGAGACCACTTCTTCCCCTCCGGCACCGTGCTGCCGTTCACGTACCAGCCCGGCGATTTCGGGCCGACGTTTGTGTCGCGGCCGGACGTGACCCCGGAGCTGGGACGGTGGTACTGCTACGAGTTCCTGCTGCAGGCCAACACGATCGGTCAGCGTGACGGACGCATCGCCTGCTGGCTCGATGGTCAGCTGATCGCGGACTTCCCGCATCTGCACCTGCGCGACGTCGAGACGCTGAAAGTCAATCACGCCGGGATCGGTCTGCACATCAAGAGCAGTCCGCAGCGCGCCAATCGCAAATGGTACGACGACGTCGTGATCGCCACGTCCTACATCGGGCCGCGCACAGACTGACGCGATTTCGCCGCATGCGTCATCCTGTGCATCCTGTCCTGCATGAGACAGGATGAACAGGATTGACGGGATGAAGTCAATGCGCACGCCTTCTGTTCGTGTCTCCATCCTGGGCATCCTGTTCATCCTGTCCCCCATCCGTCGCCGGGACGCTGCCATGCCTCTGGCGGGTTAGTCGCGGGGGTGATCCAGCCCATTTTCTCCCAGAAACTGCAGAGTAATTGTTGCAGCTGTCCCGGCTGTCGAATTAGTCTGACAGTCACCTGTGTGGTCTCTTGCTGTCTTCCACGCACCACGAAAGGAGGCCGCACACATGGCAGGCCTTCGTCGCGCGCCGCATCGGCGGCTGCTTCGCTCGCTACGTCGGCGACAGCTGTTCCTCGAGTCACTGGAAGATCGTCGGCTGTTGTCCGTCTTCACGGTCAATTCAACGGACGATGAACCAGACTGGTTCCCGGGCGACGGCCAAGCGCTGACGGCCAAGAAGACGACCACGCTGCGCGCGGCGATCATGGAGGCGAACGCGCGGGCAGGCAAAGACACGATCGAGTTCAACATTTCCGGCGCGGGACCGCACGTGATCAAGCTGGCCACGCGTCTGCCCGCGATCATCGATCCGATCTCGATCGACGGGTATACGCAGCCCGGCGCGCGCCCGAACAGTCAGACATTGCGTGACGGCCACGATGCGGTCGTCAAGATTGAGTTGGACGGCAGTCGGCTGCCGATCGGCACGAATGGCCTGGACATCGTGGGCGGCCAGAGTGAAGTCATGGGGCTCGCGATTCACTCGTTCTACGGCCGGCCGATCGCACACCAGGAGTACCTCGGCACGACCATTGTGGGCGAGGGCGGCATGGGGATCTGGCTATGGGGAGGAAGCGGCAGCCAGATCGTCGGCAACTTCCTGGGCGCCACGGCGGCAGGGCAGCTGCCGACGTATCCGCGCCCCGCGGACGCGATCAGCACGGGCGTCGTGGCGGGTTCGGCGGACAATGTCATCCAGGAGAATCTCGTCGTCGGTCATTCGGGTGCAGGCATCGCCCTGGGCGCGAAGATCGCCACGGAACTGGCTGAGAACGTGCGCGGCAATCGCGTGGTGGGCAACTATGTGGGGCTGCTGCAGGACGGCCAGACGCCGCGCGGCAACTCGACCGGCGTCTTGATTTGTTGGGGTGCGTTTGGCAACTACATCGGGGGAGACGAAGCTCGTCTGGGCAACCTCATCTCCGGCAACACCGGCGTGGGCATCAGCATCGTGGGAGTCGCGCCCGAGAACAAATACGTGGGCGGGAATGTCATCCAGCGCAACCTGATCGGGACCGATCGAACGGGCACGTCGATCGATCGCGACGGGCAGGCCAGCAGCGGTGACGAGACAGGCAATCGCTATGCGGGGATCCAGATTGACCGGTCGCCCGGGAACGTCGTGGGCGGTGCCTTTGTGAGCGCGGGCAACGTGATCTCCGGCAATCTCGCCGGTGTGACGATCTTCGAGCCGCCGTCGTCTGGCAACCAGATCTCACACAACAAGGTCGGCACCGATCTGACCGGTTCGATCGCGCTGCCCAACACGCTCAACGGCATCCAGATCCAGCGTTCTTCGCAAAACGAGATTTCGGGCAATGTCATCGCCGGCAACCTCGGTACGGGCGTCTACGTGGAAGGCCCCGCGGCGAGCGGCAACAGGATTCAAGACAACTTGATTGGCGTGGACTCGACGGGCAGCACGGGCTTGGGCAACGGCAACGGCGGCATCGATATCCTCCACGCCTCCGCGAACACGATCCAGCGCAACACGATCTCCGGTTCCCCGAACTACGGCATCGGCGTCACGATTCTGGGTGTCACCGCCACGCAGAACGTGGTCACCAAGAACCGGATTGGCACCGACGCGGCCGGCCTGCGGGCGGTGGGCAACACCGGCATGGGCGTCGCCATCGTGGATGCCTCGGAGAACACGCTCAGTGACAACGTGATTTCCGGCAACGAGATGGATGGAGTCTTGATTCGCGGCGTCA
>JALOQX010000188.1 GCA_025459265.1 Pirellulaceae bacterium
TGTTGCGCCCCTGGACGTCGCCGGCGACCCAGCCGCCGCTGATGTCGAAGACCTCCGGCTTGATCCGCAGGTGCGCGAACAGGGACCGTTCCTCGCCGCCTGCCAGCGCGATGCAGACCTCGATGACCCCATACGTCAACGGCAGCGGCTGGCACGTCGCCTCAAACCCGCCCTTCTCCCGCGCCGCGATCACGCCCTCCGCCGTGAACGGACGCAGACTTAACACCGCCGCGGATTGGCGGAACACGTGGCGGGAACGTGCCGCGTCGGGCAACCACACCCGGCACGCCTTCATACGGACAGGTTCATCGCGCTCATTGGCCACGTACACCACGAAACTGGTCGGTTTCTCGGCCAGGTGCATGCCCCGAAAGGTCACGGCTGACAAATAAATGTCAGGTGACGCCAACACCAGCGCAAGGGGATTTTCGGCGTTGATCTCCAGTGCGTGTTCGGTCCCCACCCCCCAGGCGTCGGTACGCGTGTTGAAACTCAGGACGGTCAGGGTCTCAGGCGGCACCTGGACGGCGCGTTCGTCCCACACCTCCGGCGTGTCGTGCCAGGACCAGGCGTCCGTCGCCACCCACTGACTCGGAGGATGGCCGTCACACCGGATGCTGGTGGGCCCGTCCAGCTGCACGGGGTCGGGACCCGGATTCCGCAGGAACACTTCCGCCCGTACACCCCGTTGAGGATCCGGCGGCCGTCGCCAGCGCAGCTGAGACGATTGCACGTGCGGCGTGACCGTCACGCCCGCCAGCTCCAGCGATCCGGCGATGGCCGGCGCGCGGAGTTGCGCGACCACGAAGCAGAACACGACGATGGTGAGGTGGATGTGATTCATGTGTCGCACCTCTGTCCTCCGGCGCGGCAGGCGCCTCGCGGAGGAACGAGTGACGAGCAAGGAGGGACGAGCTCAGAAGGGAAAGCCCCCTCGTCATTCGGTCATCCTCAGTACTGGATCAGCACGACGTCGTGGATATCGTCCACGAGCAGATCGAGTCGGTCCCCCATGCGTTCAAGCGCGGTGGTCTGGTTGAGCGTCTTCGCCTCGACGATCGGGCGCGCACAGTGGATGGAGGCTCGATACAGCGGGCGATCCTCCACCAGTCCGGGCAAAATGTATGGACGGTTCTTGGCGGGAATCGTCTGGGGCGTGGAATTGTAGCCAATCAAGTGGATGCGCAGCGTGCGGCTGGCCGGATCGTCACTGACGACGGCCTCGACGTTGCCCGGCGCGTCGATCCGCACGAGCGGATCAGGATGCAGCAGGCGGATGGTCTGCGCCAACACGTTGCGGGCTTCCACGAGGTGATGTTCGCCGGCGGTCGTGGCATCGAGGGACGCGGCGAAGGTCGCGACCCGACCCTTGCCGACGGAATTGACCAGCAGCGCGGGCCCGACCGGCCGATCTGCGCTCAGCGGCCAGTCGGTGACCAGCTCGCCGCGGCGCTGCTGCGGCATGCGGTGAGGCTCCAGGAGTTCTCCGATGGCCAGCGCGGTCGTGGGCTCGTAGACGGTCGCCGGCCCTTCGACCAGGAACGGCCAGTCGGTGGGCACATCACGACAGATCTGAGCGACGATGTCGGCGGCTCCGCCGGACGGTGTGGACGAGCTGCCGGCGGCCGGAAAGCGGAGCCAGTTGTCCACGGAATCCAAACGCCGCACCGCGTTGGCGCCGATCAGCTCGGCCAGCGTGCTGTTCGCGCGCGGGCGGCCCAGGGCATCGTACTGCCCGGCATGCCCGGTGACGACCAGGTTGCCTCCCGCGCTGACGTACTCCTGGAACAAGGCGACTTCCCGGTCCGACACGATGCCCGCGTGCGGCAGGCAGATGACCGGATACTGCTGCAGCGTTTCCAGCGTAACGTTCTCGTCCAGCACCACGCCCAGCGGAATGTGTTCCATGACACAGGTCTTGTGTGCCCCCTGAAACGACTGGAAGTAGGCCGGTGGATTATCGCGCGCCACCCAGTCGCGCGTGCGGGAGCTGAAGTAGATCCCGACGTCATACACCAGCGGCTGGCCAAAGTGCTCCCGCTTGTCGCGGGCTTCACGGAGCACCTTCCCGATGCGCTCGTAGGCCACCGGATCGAGCGACCCGTCATACGCGGTCTTGTCGATCATGGTGACGAATGCGCCGTGAGCCAACAGCGTGAGCGTTTCCCACCGCATGTCATGCAGGGGGCGCGTCGTCTGGTCGTGATAGATCCGCACACCGCGATTGATGGCCACCTGGTACGGATGGCCGGGAAACGCCGCGCGGTAGAACTGGGCATTGAGGCCAACAGTCAGCGCGCTGAATCCCCACACGCCGGTCTCGCCCGTCACGAAGTCGCTGTTGCCGGCGTGCTGCACCGGCCGCTGCCCGACTTCCCAGGAGAACGGCGGGTTGCCGTGGTAGTTGAAGTCCACGGTCGCCGTGGGGCGCAGTGCGCGGACGTGTGCCGCCAATGCCTGTTCCATCCGCTGGCTGGTCGCATAGCGGAACTCGAGCATCCGGTCCCAGTCCTCATCCCAGCTCACACCGGCCGGCATGGGCCGACCGTATTCCGCTTCGAACTGTTTTCGACAGTGCGGGCACCAGCAGCCGTACGGCGCCCCGAATCCCTGATCGAGCATGTCGATGTGGAAGCCGTCGATGCCGTAGGCGAGCTGTTCGGCCAGCAGTTGTTTCATGATCTCCAGGTAGCCAGAGTTGAAACAGAAGCGTCCGATCCGATTGCCCTGCGGGTCCACCATGGCGAACTCGGGATGGTCCTTCAGATAATTGCCGCCTTGTTGCACGACGCAGTACGCAATGACGGGCAGCTGGTGCGGACGGGCTTCCTCCATGGTTTCGCGCAAGACGTCGCGCTCGCCGAGCCCGGGACACTTGGGAACGACTTGCGAGTTGTAATACGCCCAGTCGCCGTCGCGTGCCCAGATCACCAGGTACTCCACGTTGGCGTCGCGGCACAGGCGCGTGATGTCGCGCCCGTTGAAGCGGCTGGCATACAGCATCTCGTCCCGATCGCTGTAGCCGAACTGCGCGCCGGTGGGTCCCACCTCCATGCCGACCAGGCAGCGTTGGAACCAAGGGAGGGTGTCGACCGTCGCGGCACGTTTGTCGACCGCCTTGGCCACGGAGGGAAGGAGTCCCAGGCAGCATACGATCGCGAGCAGGTGGAGGCGGAGCATCGGCGGGTCCCCGTGGGAATGTGGTCTGGTGTCTGCGCGCCTCTAATCTACTCGCCCGCGGAAGCACACGCCACAAGGTGCTCGAGCGGGCAGGGCGCGACGCCGGGCAACAGCGCTGCCGCGTCGGCGCGCCGGAAATCGCAGGCCACCCACCGCTGGACATTGGCCGCGGCACAGGCCATGGCCCACTGCAGCGACTCGCGCGGGTCGTCACCGCGCGAGAGCGCGTCGATCAGTGCAGCACTCATGGCGTCCCCCGATCCGATCGGGTTGACGACCTCGATGGGCGGTGGTTGCCAGGCGGCGATCTGATCGTCCCAGGCGCCCGCCATCCCGCGCGCCCCGAACGTGATGGCCACGATCGCGATCCCGCGTCCGCGTAACTGCTCGAGCGCGTCTCGCACTGCCGCGGGTTGTTCCAGCCGCAGGCCGAGAGCCTCCTCGCATTCGGCACGGTTCATCTTGACCACGTCGGGACGCGCCTGCAGGGCCGGTGCGAGGCACGCACCGTAGGTGTCCAGGACCGTGCGGACGCCGGCCCCTTTCGCGCGGCGGATCACCCGGGCGTAGAAATCGTCCGTCGCAGGGCACGGCGACGAACCGCTCATGGCGCACCACGCTGCGCCCGCCCGAAAGGCCGCCGCCAGCTTCTCCTCCAAGTCGTCCCGTTCGCGGGGCAGGATCGCCGGGTTGGGATCGAAGAAAGCCGTCTGCTGGGCTGTGTCCTCCGTCCGCACGGTCAGGATTTCACGCGTGGGTGCCGCCGTCCATGTCACCACCGGCTCGAAACCGTCCTGCTCCCGCAGCAGACGGTCACAGAGCTGGCCAAGTTCACCACCGAGAAACAGCACCGGACGCGCGGCAAGCCCCAGACGCCGCAGACCCCGCGCGACGTTCACCCCCTTGCCACCCACCACCTGGCCGAACTCCCGACCACGCACCTGGTGCTCGCCCGGCTGCCACGGAGGAACCACCAGCGATTTATCGAGACACGGATTGAGCGTCACACAGAAGTTCATGCGTCAGGTATCCTGCGGCAGCACCCGCGAGTCGAGTCGTGCTGCAGCTGCGACCAGGCTTGTTCTACCGTCATCGTGGCGGTTACATCCAGCGTGTGGATCGGCACGTTCAGGATACGATAATACTCGATCAGCGGCTCGGTGCGCTCGGCGTAGACCCTGAGCTTCGCCTCCACCGCCGCCCGTGCGTCGTCCCCTCGATGCGTGCGGTCGCCGCCCACGTTGGCGGCAATGCGAGCCACGACCGTCGGCGGCGTGCACCGCAGCAGCACGACACCGCACACGTGCAGGAGCGCTTCCAGCGCCTGGGCCTGACCGCGATGGCGCGGCAGACCGTTCATGACGATCAGCGTCCGCGGGTCGGTCGCGTGACGGACGAGAAACGACTCGAGGATGCGCTGCGCCAGGGGAAAATCGCGATCCTCCAGCAGCGCCCCGCGCGCCAGCACCTCGCGCAGGAACGCGATATCGCCAGCCGACACGATCGCGTCAGGCTGCTCGCGCGCCGCGAGCTGGCGCAGATTCTCGCCGAAATCGAAGTGCGCACAGGGCCGACCGCGATAGCCGCGCGCAGCGAGTATCTCCCCCAGCGGCGTCTTCCCAGACCCCGTCGGTCCGAACAGGATCAGCGCCTCGCGCGGTTGCGTCATGCCCAGCGTCTCACGTCGATGCCGCGCAAGGTAGGGTTCCCTGCCGTTGTCGTCGTAGCGTCGATGCCGCGCCAGCGGAGACCGAGCGCGATTCCGTGGTGCACGTTCTGATCGAGATGGACGCGAATTATCGCACGACCCTGCTCGTGTCACAACTGCAGGACGGAGTCGACTGCCGGGGCAGCTCCTTCCGCTGCCCCTGTCCTCAACACAGCATGGTGGAGAGGGGCTTTCATCGTGCCGGTTGGGCGGGACATACCGGCGGGCGGGTGACGGGTGGCACCCCGCCTGGCGCAGCCGTGGTATAATTCAGGCGTCACGTTTCTGCCTTCTCGGCACACGCGGGATGTTATGGCTACCAATACGTCACAGATCACGGCGGAACAGCTGGCAGCGTGTCCCGACGATGGCCAGCGCCGTGAGTTGGTGGCGGGAGAGTTGATCATGATGTCCCCTGCCGGCGGACGGCATGGCCGCGTAGCCTTCAAGCTGGGTTGGATCTTGGCGAACCACGTGTTTCGCCATCAACTGGGGACCGTCTACGCCGCCGAGACGGGGTTCCTGCTGGCACGCGATCCCGACACCGTCCGAGCGCCGGACGTCGCCTTCGTGTCGGCAGATCGCGCGGCCACCGTCGCGGATGATGCGGGGTTCGTGCCCCTCGCGCCAGACCTGGTCGGCGAAGTCGTGTCTCCTGGTGACTCGTTCTCCCAAGTTGAAGAGAAGGCTCTGGGCTGGCTGGCCAACGGCACGCGGATGGTGCTGGTGGTGAATCCCCTGCACGGTACCGTGCACGTCTATCGGTCCCCACACGAGATTGTCATCCTGAGCAACGACGACGAATTGGACGCGAACGACGTCATCCCAGGCTGGAAGGTTCGCCTTGCCGAGTTGTTCACGCACGCTTAGTGCCTGCCAGGGCTCGAAGAAGACCACGCGGAAAACCAGCCACGGAAAACCAGCCACGCTGAAAGCGGAGCCGCGCTGAAAGCGGATGCCGCGACTGGGCGATACGCGTTGCTGCGGGGCCAACCCGCGCGCGGGGGCGTTTGGTCCCAGCGGACGGCACCAGCGGTAGATCCGTTACAGCTGGACCGGCGTCGTGGCTCGGCCGGCGCCGGGTGGGCGGTGCTTCAAGATGCCGTCGGACGCGGACTTAGCACCCTTGACGTCGGCCAGCGGCGGATGGCTCAAGTCGTCGTGCTTTATCTTGATATTTGATTTTTCCCAAATTACCATAAGGGTCTTAACCAG
This sequence comes from Pirellulaceae bacterium, assembly GCA_025459265.1. Lineage (GTDB taxonomy): Bacteria > Planctomycetota > Planctomycetia > Pirellulales > Pirellulaceae > JAAYDI01. Next base: position 6,104 of record JALOQX010000188.1, read on the forward strand.
CACGACCTTGCAGCGCAGACGGGTTCGCGGAGCGCCAAACGGAGCGGCCGGCGCAGGAGGGCCCTGCCACGGGTCGGTCGAGCCGGGAAGGCAACTGATGACCATTGATTTCAACCCGATTCGACAAGGTTGAAAGGGGTAATGGATCGATGAATAGGCACACGTCAGTCGGATGGATGACCCTTGTGCTCGTCGTGCTGGTGGGGCCGTTGGTCGTCGGCGCCGACGAGAGTGCCGCAGAGCTTTACGGGCGTGGTATCCACGCCTATTTCTCCGGGGATTATGCGCTGGCTGCGGAGCTGATGTCGCAGTCGATCGCCAAGCTCCCGACGGATCCGCGCGCGTATTACTTCCGTGGTCTGGCGTACGCGAATCTGGGTGGAGTCGAAGCGGGATTGTCCGATTTCCAGCAGGGCGCTGATGTGGAGTACAACACCGCGGAGCGTCCGATCGTGGACATCAACGGTGCGTTGCAGCGGGTCCAGGGCGTACTCCGCCTGGAGTTGGAGAAGGTGCGTGCCGCTACCTTACAGGCGGCGGTCGAGCGGAAGAAGCAGCGCGATCGAGTCCGCTATGAGGAGTTGAAGCGGCGCGAGGATGTGGTGCTGTTCGATCCCAAGCGGCCCGCTGCGCCGTTGGATGTTGAGCTGCCCAAGCCCGATCTGGGCGGGAAGCCCGATCCGTTTGCCAGCGGGCTGGCGTTTTCGGGCGGCAAGCCGGTGGAGGTCGCGACCCCGTCACCTGTGCCCGGGACCGAACCGGGGGCCGCCGATCAGCCGCGGGATCCGTTCGCTACCCCGACGCAGGAAGAAGCGGCACCAAGCGCACCCGAAGATCCGTTTGCCACGCCAGTCGCCAAGCCGGCGGCGAGCCCGATGAAGCCCGATGCCAAGCCGGCGGCCGAAGCGGCCAACCCGTTCGGCGAAAACCTGCCGAAACTGGAATTGGAGTACGAGGACGAGCCACCCTCGCCTGTGATGCAAGCGGCCGGCAGTGTGATCAGCGTCCTCGGCAAGGCGATGTCCAGTCAGGCGGCCGACCGCGATCCGTTCGCGCCGCCCAAGAAGAAAGCAGAGGCCGAAGCTCCACCGGCGAACGAACCCTCCCAGCCGGCGGCCGACGCGGCGAAGGGGGATGATCCTTTCGCGCCCGCCAACCCGCCAGCGCCCGGCACCGACACCGGCCCCGCCTCTGCGCCGCCCGCACCAGCCGAGTCCGGGAAGACACCGGCTGACGCTCCCGCGCAAAAGCCCGCTGATCCGAGTCCAACGAACCAGGACGACGATCCGTTCAAATGAGGATGTGGGTCGGATCGGTTTGCGGCCGTGGTGCGCGGCAAGCGGCGGCAGGTGTCCGCGTGCACTCGGCCGGCGCTGGCGGCGCATTGCTGCTGTCGGCAACCTCGCCGGGTCACACCGTTAAACCTCCTCACCGCTTGCAGCCCTGAGTCGCCGCGTGTATGCAGGAAGGTAGTCGGACAGCACGGCGTCGGCCTCGAGTCTCGCCCCGAAGCGTGAACGGGGGAAGCACCTGCCCGGACCGCCTCGCGCCGATCCCGGATGAACGCCACGCCTTGTCGGGAGGAACGAAACCGTGAGCATGTCTTGGCTGACTGCCCGCCGTGGCTGGATCTGGCTCTTGTCGCTGTTGGGTTGCACCTTTCTGAGCGGTCGGATGACCGGGGCGACCGCCACGGAGGATCCGGCCGTCGATATCACGGACGTGGCGGTCACGCCGGAACAGCTCGAGAGGGATTGGCTCCAGCAGGCCGTGGTGCGCACCTTGCCTCCCACGACACCGCGCGCGGGCACGCCCGAAGATGCGGCCGGCGGCTGCGACGGTGTGATCGACGGGCGGTACGGCTTCCACACGGCGGAAGAAGAACGACCGTGGTGGCAGGTGGACCTCGGCACGTCGCTGCCGCTGGAGCGCATCGTGATCTATAACCGCGGCGACGGCGTGTCGCAACGCGCCGCACACCTGCAGGTCCGCGTGTCGGACAACGGCCAGGATTGGCGGACCTTGTACGAGCACGACGGGACCGTATTCTGGGGCTTCGGGGACCAGCAGCCGCTGTGCGTGACTGCGGGCGAGGCGGTCGCCCGGTTCGTGCGAATCGAGCTGCCGGGCCGGACGTACCTGCACCTGGACGAAGTGGAGGTCTACGCCGACTCTCAGGCGGACAATGTCGCCCTGCATCGGCCGGCGGAGCAGTCCAGTGTGAGCGGCTGGTCGACCTGGCACCCGCGACGCGGGGTCGAGTTGGTGACGGCCACGGACTATCCGGTGGCGGAGGTCGTGCGGCGCGGACTGGCCCTGGCGGACGACTTGCACAAACTGGGGCTCGACGTGCGCGACGCGGAAGCGGCGCTGCAGGCGATCGCAGCCCCCGGACCGGCGCAGTCCTTGACGAATGATCCGGCGGTGCTCCGCGCGCAGTGGCTCGAAGCACATCGGGTGATTCGCCAGCTCGCGCTGCGCAATCCCCTGCTGGACTTCGACGACCTGCTGCTGGTCAAACGCGTGCCGGGCTCGTTCACGCACATGTCGGACCAGTACTACGGCTGGTTCTCGCGTCCTGGCGGCGGCCTGTATGTCCTGGAAGGATTCAAGACGGATGCGCCGCGCCTGCGTCTGCTCACCGCCGCGCTGCCGCGCGGCAGCATCCTGCGTCCCGACGTCTCACACGACGCGCAGCGCGTCCTCTTTGCCCATTGCCAGTACTATCCCGGGCTGGCCGAGGAGCCGAACAAGCTGGATAAGGCGAATGTCCCGGAGGATGCGTTTTACCATCTGTATGAGATGAATCTGGACGGGACCGGGCTGCGCCGTTTGACCGGCGGCAAGTACGACGACTTCGACGGGCGGTACCTGCCGGACGGCCGCATCGTCTTCCTCTCGACCCGGCGCGGACAGGCTGTGCAGGCGACCAGCGACACCAACATCGCTCAACAAGATGCCGCACTTCCCGACTGCTATGTGCGCTGCGGCGGCGGACCGGAGCGGCCCGTGGCGGTGTACACGCTGCACGTACTGGACCCGGGAACGGGTCACATCTCCCGGATTTCCCCGTTCGAGATGTTCGAGTGGACGCCGAGCGTCGACGAGCAGGGACAGATCCTGTATGCGCGGTGGGACTATGTCGATCGCCACAACATGCCGTACATGAGTCTCTGGTCGACGCTGCCGGATGGCACCGATGCGCGGGCCGTGTACGGTAACTACACGCAGAATCCCCACTGCATCTTCGAAGCGCGCCGCGTGCCGGGATCGCGCAAGATCATCTTCACCGGTTCGGGCCACCACGCCCAGACCGGCGGCCCCCTGGTGCTGCTGGATCCCAATCGTGGGGCGGACGGCGAGGTTCCGCTGCAGCGGCTGACGCCCGAAGTCGTGTTTCCGGAATCGGAAGGCTGGCCGCAGACGTACTTCGCCAGTCCGTATCCGTTGTCCGAAAACCACTATCTCGTGGCATGGAGCGCGGCGCCGCTGCCGCCCGGCACTCCGCGGCCGCACTGGGGTATGCCGGGTCCGGAAAACGATCTGGGGATCTACCTGTTCGATGCCTTCGGCAACCTGAACCTGGTCTATCGCGACCCGGCCATCAGCAGCATGGACCCGTTGCCGATCCGCCCGCGGACACCTCCGCCCCAGATTGCGTCGCGGGTCGACTCGGGAGATGACAGTGCCGCCCGGATGTTGGTGGTTGACGTCTACCAAGGACTCAGCGGGATCCCGCGCGGCACGATCAAGCAGTTGCGGCTGGTGGGCATTCCTGCCAAAACGCATCCGACCATGAATGCGCCGCAAATGGGCATCACGCTTGATGACCCAGGCAAGTTCGTGATCGGGACGGTGCCGGTGCAGGACGACGGCTCGGCGCATTTCTGGGTGCCCGCCGGCGTCTCGTTCTTCCTGCAGGCGCTGGATGCCGACGGCATGGCCGTGCAGACGATGCGGAGCGCGACGTATCTGCAGCCAGGTCAGACGGCCAGCTGCATCGGGTGTCATGAACCCCGCAACACCGCCCCGCCTGACGCGGCGCCCCTGGCTGCGCTCGTCGCACCGTCGAAAATCACGAATCACGTCCCCGGTTCCTGGCCGCTGGACTACACCGAGCTGGTGCAACCGGTCCTGGAGGCCAGATGCGTGTCGTGCCACCAGCCGGGTGGCGAAGGTGCGTCGTTCGACCTCACGCCGACGCAGTCGTATGCGTCGCTCGTCGCCTTCGGCAGCCCGTCGCTGCAGGACCACGTGCGCACCCGGTACACAGAAGGCAAATCCACCGCCGGGTCCGGCGCGGCCCGCACCAATCCGCTCTGGAAACTGTTGGCCGCGGGACACTACGACGTCCAGCTGGACGACGGGGAACGCACGCGCCTGATTGTCTGGATGGACACCTACGGCCAGCGTGCCGGCTCGTTCGATGCCCAACAGAGTCAGCAGTTAAGGGAACTGCGTCAGCGCATGGCGGCAGCGAATCTGTTGACCGACGCGCCGTGAAATTGCTCGGCGTGGCCGCCCAGATCAAGCGAAGGGACGAGCCGGCTGAGGGACGAGCCGGCTGAGGGACGAGTGGGCCGAGGGACGAGTAGGCTGAGGGACGAATAGCGAGTAGGGAGTGACGAGCGCAGCGGAGAAACCCCCTCGTCACTCGGAAATCCTTGCTCATCACTCGTCCCTCCCTTCCGACCTCTGCCCTCCGACCTCTGCCCTCTGCCCAGTGCCGCGGCTCGGCAGGAGCCTCGCCCTCCCGCAGGAGCCTCGCCCTCCCGCAGGAGCCTCGCCCTCCCTCGCGCCTCGCCCTCCCTTCTGCTCTCCTCTCTACTCTCTCCTCTCTACTCTCTACTCTCTCCCCTCCCCTCCCCCCGCTGGAGGAACAAATCCGGCTTCGCGCCGGGCGTGCGGACGCTATAATGCCGCGAAGTTGACGAGCTGACGCTCGTTGTGGTTGGAAGACTATGGATCGCACTGCCCTACCCTGCTTGCTCCTTCCTGGACTGTCTGCTCTGAGCCATCCCTCATTGCCCCCAGGATCG
>JALOQX010000021.1 GCA_025459265.1 Pirellulaceae bacterium
GGAGTTGGAGGAGATCGAGGAGAGGTGGAACATGCCTTATGTGACCAGTATTGAACGACGCGCGCGCCAGGAAGGGCGCCAGGAAGGGCACCAGGAGGGGCTCCGGGAGGGAATTCAGCAGGGTCAGCAGGAGGGAATGCTCCAGGGCGTGCGGGACTTGTTGCGGCAGACGCTGCAGGTGCGGTTCGGCACGCCGCCCGAGTCGTTGCGGCGGACGATCGAGCAGTGTCAGGACGTGGCGGCGCTGCGCGCCATGCATCAACAGGCGCTGACCGTCTCATCCATCAATGAACTACCGTTCTGATCGAACTTCGCCTCTGCCTAGTTCGACGGATTGCCCGTGGCCCTGCCGGCCACGGCATCGAGGGATCGACGCCTCGGTGTCACAGCGCCGCCACGACAGGCCCTCCCAGCGACTGATTCTGTTGCCACCACGCTGGGGGCGATCTGTCGCGGACGCTCTTGGGAACCTCGTGCCGAACTCGCGGCAGCTCGACCCCAACCACCCGTCGATGTGCGTCAGGCGGTGGCAATCCGGCTGATGCGCACGCGGGTATACATCTGCCGATGTCCGGTGCGGCGACGGTAGTTCTTGCGGCGGCGGAACTTCTGCACGTAGATCTTCTCACCCTGCTCGACCCCCAACACCTGGGCGGTGACCTTCGCGCCCTCGAGCGTCGGCTGGCCCAGTTGCAGGCCCTGGTCGCTGGACACGGCCAGCACGCGATCAAACTCGATCTCCTGGCCCGTCGCCGCCTCGCGGTAGTCGACGTCAAGTTCCTGCCCTTCTTCCACGCGGTACTGGCGTCCGCCGTCGGCAATAATCGCGTACATGGCACGTCAATCCTGGTTTTGCAGTCTCTCGCGCACGACTCACCCCACCCGGCCACCCGGCCGGCTCCAGCGAACCTCCTAGAGTAGCTGAACATCCCCGGACCGTCGAGGGCCGGTCGGCCCGTTTTTCCCGCGTCCCGCGTTCAAGGGTCCTGGCGCGGTTGGCGACCGAGGAACGAGTGACGAACAAGGCGGGACGAGTGACGAACAAGGCGGGACGAGTGACGAACAAGGCGGGACGAGTGACGAACAAGGCGGAACGAGTGACGAACAAGGCGGGACGAGTGAGGAACAAGGCGGAACGAGCTCCGAAGGGAAATCCGCTCGGCGCTCGGAGGTCTTTGCTCGCTATTCGTCACTCGTTTCTGTCCGGCGTTCTCCGGTGCCCGGGCTCGGCGGGAGCCTCGCCCTCCCGGGCTTGCCTCGCCCTCCCGGGCTTGCCTGGCCCTCTGGCCTCCGGCTTCCGCCCTCGGTCCTCCGCCCTCGGTCCTCCGCCCTCGGTCCTCCGCCCTCGGTCCTCCGCCCTCGGTCCTCCGCCCTCGGTCCTCCGCCCTCGGTCCTCCGCTCACAGCACGGGTAGTTCCCGGCCGTCCCGGTCGCGGCACTCGATCTCCAGGTGTTCCGGATACACGGATTCACTTCCGAGGATCTGGACGATCATGCCGCCTTCCTGCTCCAGCTGGCTGATCTCCTTGCGTTTCTTGTTGTTCAGGTAGGAGGCGACCTGGTCGTTCACCCGGACGGTGACGCGGGCGACGTTGGGCTGCTGGGTGGAGAGCATCAGCATGCGGACAACTTCAATCGACATGCTCTCATCGGTCTTCACGACGCCTCGACCGTTGCAGCAGGGGCAGTCGGCGTAGACGCTGCGTTTGAGGCTGGGGCGGATCCGCTGCCGCGTCATTTCGATCAGCCCGAAGGGGCTGGTGCGAAGGATCTTGGTGCGGGCTCGATCGCGTTTCAGGGCATCGCGCAGGGCGCGTTCCAGGCCGCGTCGGTGTTTTTCTTTGCGCATGTCGATGAAGTCATTGACGATCACGCCGCCGAGGTCACGCAGGCGTAGCTGTCGGGCGATCTCCTTGGCCGCCTGCAGGTTGAGCTGAAAGGCGGTCTCCTCGGCGGAATCATCCGCCCGGAAGTTGCCGCTGTTGACATCGATGGCGACCAGGGCCTCGGTGGGATCGATGACGATGGAGCCGCCGGAGGGGAGGGGCACCTCGCGTTTGTGGATGCGGGCGATTTCGGTTTCGAGCTTGTACTTGTGGAACAGCGGTTCCTTGCCGGAGTAGAGCCGCAGGGTATTGACGTAGCGCGGCATGACCAGCTGCAGGAACTCCTTGGCCCGCTCGTACGCCTCGGGTTCGTCGACCAGGATCGTGTCCACCTCGCTGGTGAAGATGTCCCGGATGGTGCGAATGATCATGTCGCTTTCTTCGTAGATCGTCACCGGGGCGGGCTGTTTCTTGATGCGCCGCACGATGACTTTCCACAACCGGAGCAGGTAGGCCATGTCGCGCGAGAGTTCCTTGCGACTGCGCTCCTGGCCGGCGGTCCGGACAATGAAGCCCAGGCCGCGCGGCGGGCGGAGTTCGAGCAGGGTATCGCGGAGCTTGCGGCGTACGTCGTCATCCTCGATCTTGCGGGACACGCCGACGCGGCCAAGAGCGGGCATGAGGACGAGGTACCGGCCGGGAATGCTGATGTAAGTCGAGAGCGTCGGGCCTTTGGTCCCCATGCCCTCCTTGATCACCTGGACCAGCACTTCGTCGCCGCGACGGAACACGTCCTGGATCGGCGGCTTGACGCGGGGGCGGCTCCCGGCGCGGCGCCCTTTGCGCTGGCGATCGCCCCGCCCGGCGTGCTCCTCACGCGCCTCACGTTCCATGGCCAGCACCTGCTGCGGGTCGTAGCCGCCCTGGCGGAAGTACTGGGGTTCCACGTCACTGATGTGCAGGAACCCGTTGCGGCCGACGCCGAAATCGACAAAGGCCGCCTGGATGCTCGGCTCCAGGTTGACGATCCGCCCCTTGTAGATGTTGCCGACGTAATTGTCCTGGCTGGCCCGCTCAATGTAGAGTTCCTCGAGCAGTCCGTCCTCAACGATCGCGATCCGGCATTCTTCCGGCTGCGAGACGTTGATCAAGATTTCCTTTTTCATGGAGTTGATTCTGCCTTGTGTTGGTCTGGGCGGGGCCAGGTCTGGTGACCGACGATGGGAGGGTCGGTCGGCCCGCGCCGGGTTGTGTACGGGTTGCCCGCCGGACCCATGCCCGGCGAGCTGCAACAGCGGATGTGCCGCGGTGTTGTCTCATGCGACGATCTCCACGGCGGATCGTGTCAGCACGGAGCCGTGTTGTTCCAGGTCCAGCGCGCCGAGTGCCTGGAGCACGTCCCGCGGCCGGAGCGTGGCGGCCGGCCCGGCCGCGATCCGGAACTCGACCGTATCCCCGTGCCAGCCGAGGGAGGTCAGCTGCGGGCGCAGGTTGATCGCTCCCGCCTGCCCTTCGCGCTCGACCAGCAGGCTGTCCGAGGCCAGGAGCTGGGCCATGGCCCTGTCCACGTCGGCACGTCGCGCCGGCGGCACGGGAAACTCGTACGTCAGCGCACGGACCTGTGCCTTCGGTTGGCCGGCCGCCACGACCTGCACGTCAAACACCTCCAGGCCGGGCGGCGCCTGCGCATTGAGCCGGCGCTCGACCTCGGACGGCTCGAGCGGCGCGACCAGTTCGAATTCGAGCACTTCCGCGTGCGCCGCGATGCCGACGGCCAGCGCCGAGGGGAAGGTGAGTTTCGGCTTGGGGTGAAACCCCGCGCTCATCCGCAACTCCAGTCCCGCGCGCCGCACCATCCGCTCCGTGGCCCGCGCCAGATCGCGATGGCTGATCCAGCGCAGATCGCCCTGTTTGCGAAAACGCAGTCGGTAGCGCACTCGGTCGGGAGGTGAATCAACGAGCTCAGGACCCACGGGATTCGCTTTCGTGTGACACGACTTTCTTCAGTTCCTCCTTCAGATAGGCATCGATTTCCTGGGCACCTTGCATCTGCAGAGCCGTGTCGGCGATCGCGCGGCACCGGCGCATCGAGACACTGCGGCAGACACGCTTGACTTCCAGTAGCGCTGCCGGGGGGACACTGAACTCGGTCAGTCCCAGCCCGAGCAGCAGCAGGACGCAATGTGGAATACCGCTCATCTGCCCACACACGCTCACCGGGACCTCCGCCGCGCGAGCCGCCTGCAGCGTGGCCTGGATCAACCGCAACACCGCCGGATCGCAGGCCTGATACAGGTCCGCGACGTCCTTGTTGCTGCGGTCGACCGCCAGCGTGTACTGGATCAGATCGTTGGTGCCGATGCTGACGAAATCGACTTCCGGCAGGAAGTGGTCGATCATCATCACGGCAGCCGGCACCTCGACCATCATACCGACTGGAAGGTTCCGATCAAACGCGAGTCCGGCTTCTTCCAGATCTTCCATGGTCTCATGGAGGAACAGCTTGGCCTGGCGGAGTTCGCGGATGGTGGAGATGAGCGGGAAGAGGATCTGCACCGGACCGACCGCGCTGGCGCGGAGTATCGCCCGCAACTGGACCCGGAACAGATCCACGTTGCGCAGCGACAGCCGGATGCTGCGGAGGCCGAGGAACGGGTTGTGTTCGTCCTCGGTACGCGGCAGGTGCCCCATTTTGTCGGCACCCAGGTCCAACGTGCGGATGACTACCGGCCGCGGGCCCATGGCGGCCACCACCTGCCGATAGGCCTCAAAGTGCTCCTCCTCCGTCGGCTCCACGTCGGACCCGAGATACAGAAACTCGGTGCGGTAGAGCCCAATGCCGTCAGCACGGCGGTCCAGGCAGGCTGAGAGTTCGTGGGGGAACTCGATGTTGGCCAGCAGTTGCAGCCGGTGCCCGTCGGTCGTCTCGGCGGGCAGGTCGCGCAGCGCGGCCAGTACCGCCAGGCGGGACCGCCGCCGCGCCAGCTCACGTTCATACCGGGCGACATACTCCGGCGTCGGACGGACGATGACCACCCCCTGATCGCCGTCGACGATCACACAGTCGCCGGTCAACACATCGGCCAGCAGCGAGCCGGCGCCGACCACGGCCGGCAGCTCGAGCCCCTTGGCCAGAATGGCCGTGTGTCCCCCCTCACCGCCCGCCTCGGTGACGAAGCCCTGGACCCAGCGGCGGTCGAGCCGTGCGGTTTCGCTGGGGGTCAGATCGTGGGCGAGCACGATGGTCGGGGCGTCCAGCTCGGCTGCGCCGCTCGGGCCGCGGTCCAGCAGGTGATTGAGCAGCCGGGCCTCGAGGTCCCGCAAGTCGTGGGCACGTTCAGCCAGAAAACTGTTCGGCATCTCCTGGAAGACACGCGCGTAGCGCCGCAGCGTCTGGTGCACCGCCAGCTCCGCCGCCAAGCGGTGCTCGGCAATGAGGGCCTTGAGTTCCTGGTACAGGTGCGGGTCGCGCAGCATCTGCACGTGCGCGCTGAAGATGGCCCCATACTGGTCGCCAACCTGCGCCGCAACCGCCTGCCGGTCCCGCTCAATCTCCTGCCCGACCGCGTCCACCGCCCCATCGAGCCGCGCCAGTTCGGCTGCGACCGCCGCCGGCTCCACCAGGCGACGGGTCAGCACCAGCCCCTCGTGCTCGATCACCAGCGCTTGGCCGAGGGCGATACCCGGCGAGACGGCGATCCCCTGCAATATCTGCATGTCCACGTTCGTCGCAATGTGCGGGCACATGGGCGGGGCAGCCTATCGCTCGGCGGCGGGATTCTGGGCAGACTCGCCGCAGGGCATCTCGTCAAAGCCGCGCCCGAACAGGTCCGCCAACGCAGCCAGAGCCTGATCGGCATCGGGACCGTGCGCCCGCAGTGTCAGCTCGGTGCCCTGGGCCGCGGCCAGTGTCAGCAGCGAGAGGATGCTCTTGCCGTCAAACCGCTCGCCGTTCTTCAAAATCTCAATGTGCGACTCGAACTGCACTGCCAGACGCACGAACATGTCCGCGGGTCGGGCATGCAGACCCTGCGGATTGCGGACTCTCACCACGCGTTCTGTACAATACTCAACCATGGCGCTCGATCGAATCGCTCAGACACATCCACCAGGAAAACGGGTACGTTTTGCTCAGCGCGGAAGCTCAGCGGCGCGAAACGGGATGTCGGTCCTGCCGCCATGCAGGTCTCGCGCCGCAAGGGAAACCTGCCTGTCAGGAAACGAACTGGTTGTTGTCCGCTTCCTCCAGCAGCTGCTGAACGTCCTCGGCGGTCTTCGCCTGCTTGAGAAAACGACAGAACGTGTCGTCGCGCAACTGACGAGAGATGTTCTCCAGGGCCCGTAAATGGTCGCCTGGACGATCGGGCGGCGAAATCAAGAGGAAGAACAGCTGCACCTTCTCGCCGTCCAGGCTGTTGAAGTCCACCCCCTCCGCACTGACGCCAACCGTACCAATCAGACGTTGGACGCTCGGATGCTTCGTGTGCGGCACGGCCACGCCGCGGCCGATTCCCGTGCTCCCCAGCTCCTCACGCTTCATGATCGCCTTGATGATGCTCTCCTGCTCGTCGTCCTCGATGTCCTTGGCGTCCACCAACCCCGCGACCAATTCGCGGATGGCGCCTTCCTTGTCCTCAGCGACCAGATCCGCCTTGATCGCCCCGACCCGAATAAAATCCGCAAACTTCATTGGTTCCTCGTCCTTTCACCCCGTGAACGATCCGGGCGCGCCCGCTCGTCGGTGGCACAGTCACCGGGCCCGCCCCGCCCCTTATTCTGCCTCCGGTTCCGTCTCGACGGGCACCTCCAGGTGCTTCGAGGGCGGCTTGCGGCGCTCTGTGCGCTTGTCCTTGTGCCGACGTATCTGCTGCTCGATCTTGTGCAGCGCCCCATCCAGAGCCGCCATCACGTCCGCCGATTGATCAGCCGCCACCAAGGCCTCCGCGTGCTCGATCGAAACTCGGATCTCCAGACTCGGACTTTCGCGATGCTCCAAATCCACCGTGACCAGGATCGCCGTCAGCCGGTCAAAATAGCGACTCAATTTCTCGACTTTTTCCTGAATCCGCTCCTGGGTACTCGCACTCAAGTGACCGTGTCTGGCGGAGATGTTGATCTGCACCGGCAGTTCTCCTTAATCTCGTGATCTACGTCTAAATCTAGAGCTGGTCGGATCTTGATGCCGCTTTCCCCCACCCAGAGAACCCTAGTATTTTATATCCCGGCCGGCCAATCTGTCAGGGGCTATCTGCCGTGGCGGCCTTCTCGCTCCCCTCTCGTGGGGTGTTTTCCGTGCCAGGCAGTGCGACCGGGGGTGACTTGTAGCGGATCTGTCCCTGCCGCAGGTCTCGCTCCCACGTCGCGATCGATCGCCGCTGCATGCGGGGCTCCAGATCGGGCTGGTAGTTGTTGGTCTTGCCGGTGATCTGAAAGAGGTTCAGGTACGCCAGGACGCGCAGGTCCGTCGAGGAGCTGTTGAGACAGGTAACCAGCTGCTCGGCGCCTCCGTCGATCAGTTGCTCGGGGCTCAGGCCCCACAGCAACCGGTACAGTTCCGCCGCAGCCTCTCCGCGAAGCCGCTCGCAGGCGGCGCGCAACTTGGCTGCACTTGCCGGGCTGCGCGCCATTCCCGCGCGGGCCGATTCGACCAGGTCCTTCCAGTAATAGCGCGACTCGCGGCTGTTGAGTGCGGTCACGAACGGTTCAAACTCGTCAAACAACAGCAGGCTCCGCACCGCCAGGCTCCGCACTTCCACTTGTCGGTTGCCGACCTGGTCCTGCAATGCGGTCAAGAGCGGTCGCGCGGGGTCCAGCAGCGGCTCGAGCGCGCGCGAGGCGGTCTGGTGGATCAGTGGTTCATTGCGAGTGCTGAGCCAGTCGGGCAGTGGGTCCAAGGGCTGCAAGACCGCGGTGGCCGCATCGACGAGCGTCGCGATCTGGCCGGGTTCGAGTGCCAGCGGGGTCGCGGCGTACTGCTCAGTCCAGCTCACGCGTCCGGCGGCACTGAACAACTCGGCCACCAGGCTCGCCGGCTGTGATTCCGGATCGGCGCCCGGTGGCAGGTACGACCGGACCTCCAGCGCCAGGGTGCTGTCCAGATCATCGAAGGACGCCGCGGCCGCTCGCGCACCAAACTGGAGCCGCAGCTGCAACCGTGGTTTGCCGGTGGACATGGCCAGCAGCCGGCCCGCGTGCAGCTTCACGCCGGGCACGCCGTCGCTGTCGGCTTCCAGCAATTCCAGTTCGGCCGGACCGATCACCACAACCTGGACGCCGGACGAAAACAGGATCTGCGGTCGGTATGTGGGGAGAGCCACCAGGCGCTGGTCTGGAGCCAGCGGTTCGTGGGCCACCGCTCGCAGCCAGGTGCCCGTGGCGGCGTCGAGTCGCGCCAGCACGTGCTGGTCCGAGGTGTAGGTGGCCAAGGGCTCTGGCGTCTCGGCCGACGCGGCTTCGTCGGGTGCGGGGGGTAGCTTGGCGCGACTAAGCCGAGGGTCGGTCAGTGCGGTCACGTCGGCGGGAGTCTTACCGGGGGCCTCGGCGGCCATCGCCGGCGCGGCCTCGACCGGCGGCAGTGCCGGGACAACCGGCGCAGTGTCGTCGGCGGATGGCGCAGGCGCAGCGGCCGCCGCCGGGACCGCTGGATCGCTCGGCGGCGACGTTGGCGGCGGGGCAAGCCCCGCCGTCTGCGAGCCCGTCGCCGCGCGCGCCGGTGCTGCAGCGCCGTCGGCCGCAGCGGAGGAGCCCGCGGCAGCCGGGGAACTCGACGCGGTCCCGGCGCCCGGCGCTGTTGCCACCTGAGTCGGCGCGGCTGGCAGGAATCGTCCCAGCACGGGATGACGCGCATCAAGCGGCCCCAGCACCAGCAGCACGCCGAGCGCCAGTGCGAACGCGGCCACCAGCGTCGCGACCAGCGGCCACAGCCGCTGCGCCACCCGGTCGTGGCGCACAGGAACCGCGGATGCCGCCACGGCAATGGCCGGGACCGTCTGTTCGTCTTCGTAATCATGCTCGGGAGAAGGATGCGGCGGGCCCGCCAGGAACGCCGATCCGCGCCGCGCGGCCTCCTCCAGCGCTTCAGGCGACGCGTGCTCGGCGGCCTTCAACAGCGACCGCATACGCGTGCGCAATGCCGGATCCACGTCGGCCGGTTCGCCCAGCACCAGCGCCAAGATCTGATGGCACGACGCGACCTCTGCCAGCTGCACGTCCGATTCCAGGCAGATCTTCTCGAAGTCCGGGACCTGATCCTGCGGCAGCGTGTTGTCCAGATACTCCGCCACCGTGTTGGCATCCAGGCCCATGCCCTTCCCGGCCAGCTTCGGAGCGCCCAGCCGCAACTTGCGCGTCACACTGCGGATCCGGTGCACCAGCCCGCTGGCGAACTCGCTCTCCTCAATCTTCCGCTCCAGCTCGTGCGCATCCGTCGCGTCGAGAATGTCGTCCAGATAAGCCAGCAGCGTGCGGAGTGTCAGTCGCATCGATGATTCCCCCTAGGGAATTAGTGCAGCCGGCGGTCTCCGGCCGTGCAAGCGACCATCAAAAATCGATTTCCATCCGATCGCAGCCGAGATAGGTGTGGGCGAAGATCTGGCGAGCCGCATCCAGGGGCAGGGCATCATCGGTCCCCGCCAGGGGGTTGATGTGCACCAGCAGCAAAAGCCCGACCTCCGCGGCACGGGCCACGCGCGCGACCGCCGACAAGCAGCTGTGGCCCGTGAGAGTCGCCCGCTCCTCCCACCCATCAGGAAAATAACACTCGTGCAGCAGCACGTCGACGCCTCGAATCCTCTCGATGTAGGACGCATCGTCGCGGGCCGTCGTGTCGGTGATGTACGCCAGCGACCGCTCGGGCCAGTCCAGTCGATAGCCGAGCGACCCGCCTGGGTGGTCGAGTGGAAAGTACGTCAGCTGGCCCTGGTCGGGAAGCGGGACCGGCCCGTGGAGCGGCTGCCAGTCGATCGGGGGTTGCGCGGGGAACAGCGACGTGTGGAACAGATGCTCGCGCAACGCCGCCAGCTTCTTGCCCTCGCCGTGCACGCGGACCGTCTCCACCTGACGCTCGAACAACACGTCAAAGAGAAACGTCAATCCGATCACATGGTCCAGATGCGTATGGGTGAGGAAGATATCCAGCGTCGGCGTCGCGAGATAATCGCGCACGCGGAACATGGCCGTACCGGCGTCGAGCACGACTCCGCACTCGGGCAGCATCATGCACGCCGTCTGTCGCGCGTCCGAAGGATGATACCCGGTGGTGCCCAGCAGCAGGAGCTTCATGGTGTGTCGTGCCATCACCTCGGTCGCCGCGCGCCGCCCGGCGGACGGAGCGGGCCGAGTGCAATTATGGCATCAGCGCCGCGGTCCGAGCAACTGTTGCAGGCCGCGCTGGACGCCTTCCTCCAGCATTCGGTTGGCGGTCTGCCGCAGGACCTGTGTGGAGAGCTGTTCCAGCGCCTGCGCATCGAGCTGCGGCCGGTCAAACGTGCCGCTCACCGGGATCTGCAGCGTCGTGCCGCGAAGCACGGCCAACCGCGCATCGCGGGCCAGCCAGGCGTCCGGGATCGGCAGCTCCGCGACCAACGCCAGCGTCTGGTCCACTCCCACACTCCCGCGCGTCCGCACCAGCGTGTCGCCGATCTGGAACTCGCACCGATCGTGGTGCACCCGTCCGTCGACGAACTGGAACCGCGTCTGCTGTGCCGGCAGCGTCACCCAGGTGTCGGCCGGGCGCAACGCCTGCGACGGCAGGCGGCCCTGCACCAGCGCCCTGATCCGCTCGGCCAGCTCCAGCAGTTGCATGGCCAGCGAACCGGGGCCGATCCGCGCCTCGTCCACCGCCACGATACCACGCACCTGCGCGGCCGAGGGTTGTACCAGCGGTACCGCAGTCTCTTCCAGCATCAGGCTGAACGTCCCCTCCGCCTGCGTTGCCTCGGCCACCAGCGGGGCCAGGTATTTGAGCCAGCTCTGGCACATCCCGGGCGTGATCCGGACATTGGTCAGCACGGGGCCGGCATCGAGCGTCAGCACGGACGGCGTCTGATTGAGCCGCACGCGCGGGACCAACCGCAGCATGCCGCCGCTCAGACTCGTCTCAATCGCGTCCGACTCAAGCGTGCCGGCCGCGAGCCGCGCCGATAACAACCCCGGTCCTACCGTGATCCCGTACAGGTTCGCCGACTGCCACCGCAGCCCGGCTTGCGCCAACAACTCCGTCGGAACCCGTCCCCGCGCTGCGGGCTCCGCGCCGGCTGGTGCGGCCGAAAACAGCGGGCCTCGTAGCGAAAACGGCTGCGTGTCCCGGCCGCTGACGCGCACCGCCGACTGGGGCCACGCCCGTTCGAGCAACCGGGCCAGGTCGTACGAGACCCGCCCCGTCACGTCGACGTCGCACTGGGACCAGGGGCGGGCAATCGCTCCCGCGGCCGAGATTCCCAATTGGTCCGCCGTCGTCACGTCGAACCGATCCACCTGGATCGTGTCGCGCGCCGCCACATACTCCCCGGATCCGACCAACTTGAGACTGGGCTCACTCCACAGACTCGTCCAACCGGCCTGCGTCGCGACAGGAATCACATTGCGCATCCCCGGTGCCGTCGTGCTGGTCCGCCGCGCCAGCTCCACACTCGTCAGGTCGATCGCCCACCGCGCCTGCGTGTTTCCCTCGTGCAATACCAGCGAAACCTGCCCCTGTGCCATGCCGTTGGCACGCCAGTTCTGCGGGGCCGCGGCCAGACGCCACGCCGAGTGCAGGCGACCCAGGTCCGCACGAAACGACAGTTCCCCTGTCGCCCGCCCAGGCGACGCAGCCCCGTGCCACCCGGCATCGTTCACGCGCAGCGCCAGCCCTGAGGTCTGCACCAGCGCGTGCGTCACGTTCCACTGCCGCGCGAGCCGCTCCCAGCTGCCGTCCAACTCGACCTGGACCACCGGTTCATCAATATCGCCGAACGGACCCGACAACCGCACCGGTTCGCCGCGCAACAACAGCTTCTGTACGTCCCACCGCGCCGGCGCCAGCCGCACGGAACACTCCAATTGTCCCTGGCCCCTGGCCGCGACCGTCCCCACGCCCAGCCACGGACCGAGGCGTGCGAGCCACGTGCCCCAGTCGCCCCGCACCAGGCAACCCCACGCCCAGGCCGGGTCAGGGCCCCACGGCGCGACCGGCTCAAGTAACTGCAACTCCAGGCGATCGGCCGGCGCCGAGGCAACCGTCACGCGCCCGCTGCGCAGCAATGCCAGCCCCTGCTGATTGGTTATCGCTTCGGCCGCGAGCGTCGCGTCGAGCCGCTTCTCCTGCCAGTTCACGCCGCTGGCCGTCGCCACGCGCAGGTTCTCCAGCACGCCACTGCCCTGCGCCGTGAACTGCTCCGGACCGCGTCGCGACCACTCGAGCCGGGCACTCGCCGTACCAGCCGCCTCGAGCCCGCCCAGATCAAACATGTCCTGCAGTTCGCCCGCCAGCTGCCGTACATCACAGGACAGATCGACCTGGCCCGATTCCGCGGTGCCCTCACCCCGCAGCCGGAGAAACGCCGATTGCCCGTCCAGCTGCCGGACGTGCCAGCCGGCGGCGGTCTGGGCCGCGTCGAGCGTGAGCCGCCACGGTGCGCTCCAGGACAGCCGACGACCTTGGTGAACCGCTGCCACGTCGGATGCCTCCACCCGCGCCAGGCATTGACGCTCGCCACCAGCCTGCCGGTTGGTCAACTGCACTTGCACCGTACCCGACTCGATCGTGGCGCCCTCGCGAATGTTGAGCGTGCGCGGCAGCGTCGCCGCCAGCCGGGCCAGGTCGACCTGACCTTCCACGTGCAAGTCCGCGGTCGCCGCGTGCGACAGCAGGTGTTGCCACCATCCGGTTCCCGCTTCCGCCGGCCACGCCACCCGACCATCCATCTTGAATCGCCCCAGGTCGCAGATCAGCTCGGTGCCCCGGAACTCCCCGCACGTGCCGCTCCAGGTACAGGAACCGGATAGTTGCACGGCTTGCAGTTGGAGCCGATCCGCGCCCAACCAGGACGGCGCGACCACCACCAGCGGACGAACATCCGCCTGCCGGATGTCGACCGTCAACACGCCTGGACTGCCGCCGCCACGACAGGCGACGTCCGCCGTCAGCGCACCGTCAGCCTGCAGGTCGAGGTTCCATCGCGTCGCCGCCGCACGCAGCAGTGCAAGCCCCACCGCGTGGGTCTGCACGGACAACGACCACTGAGTCGAACCGTCACCCGGGCTCTGCCACGTGGCACTCGCCGTGCAGTCGCCAGACTGCCCACCCGTCACGACGCGACAGCGTTCGAGACGCACCTCACCGGAACCGCTTCCCACGCCGGGTAACTCCACTGTGCCAAACACGGCCTCCACCCGCCCGTACCGCGCCGATTCGTCCCGAACGTCTAGCACTCCGTCCGTGATCCGCAGCCGGACTCGCGGCGGGTCCGCCGTGCTCGGCTGGCTCCACCACGCTGCGAGAATGTCCTCCCAGTTGCTACCGTCGTCCCGTACGACGACCGTCAACACCGGCTGTTCGATCCAGACAACGCCCAGGTCACGTGACTTCCACAGCAATGACAGCAGCGTCGCCTCGGTACGCAGCCTTCCCACCTCCGCTACCGCGTCGCCGTGCTCGTCCCGCACACTCAACCCGTCTACGACAACCGGGGAAAACCAACCCAACGCCGCCGGACCGGAAGTTACCTGGCCATCAATGCCAACAGTCATGCGGCTCAGGACCAGTGGCCAGCACCAGCGGCTGGCCACAACCGCCGGCAGCAGCCACAGACACACTGACAGCACGCCCAGGGCACCGAGGGCTACAATAAGACGACGCACCCAACGGTCATCACGCAGATGAAACAGTCTCAACAACATGACAGGCTCGCCAGCAAGAGTCCGCAGCAGGTCGCGGAAGGTCCGCCCGCGACCGGTCAGCCGCCTCACAACGACGCCGCACAAGCGTCACTGTCCGCGCTCGGCTTTCTACCGCGCAGCGTCGGACGACTGCCCACCCGGAACCGGGTGGCGGGATTGTACTGGAGCGAGCGCAGATGCACACAGAGCAACTGGGGGGACTGTGGGGGATGGGGAAAATGAGCAATGCTGAATCGCAGTGCCCGTCATCGCAGCGCGGGGAGGTTATACATCGTGGCGAAGTCTCTGTTTGACGACGCGGAAGCCGAGGCGCTCCGCCAGGCGCAGCCGTTGGCGGCCCGGATGCGACCGCAATCGCTCGACGAATTCGTGGGTCAGCAGCAGTTCCTGGGTGAAGGCAAACTGCTCCGCCGGCTGCTGCAGGCGGACCGGTTGGGGTCCGTCATCTTCTACGGACCGCCTGGAACAGGCAAGACGACGCTGGCACGACTGCTGGCCACGGAGAGCCAGAGTCAGTTTCGGCAACTGAGCGCCGTGACCGAGGGAGTCAAGCAGCTGCGCGACGTACTGAGCGAGGCGCGGAACCGGCTGGCCGCCGGCGGTGGCAAGACCGTGCTTTTCATCGACGAGATCCACCGTTTCAATAAGGCGCAACAAGACGTCCTGCTCCCGGAGGTGGAGGAAGGCATTGTCACGCTGGTGGGTGCCACGACGGCCAACCCGTTCTTCTCGGTGATCAGCGCGCTGGTCAGCCGCAGCCAGATCTTTCAGTTCGAGCCGTTGAGCGTCGCGGACATCAAGACGCTGTTGTGGCGCGCCCTGCGCGATCCGGTCCGCGGACTGGGCCGCGAGCAAGTCGAGTTGCTGCCCGATGCCTTGGAGTTCCTGGCCGAAGTCTGTGACGGGGACGCGCGGCGCGCCCTTTCGACCCTTGAAATCGGTGTCCTGTCGACCGCCCAACGGCCGCTGAAATTCACGCGCGAACTGGCCGAACAGTCCGTGCAGCGCAAAGCGGTCGTTTACGACGCCACGGGGGACGATCACTATGACGCGGCCAGTGCCCTGATCAAGAGCATTCGTGGCAGCGACCCTGATGCGGGCATCTACTGGCTGGCCCGCATGCTCGAAGGGGGCGAAGACGTTCGCTTCCTCTGTCGGCGGCTGATCATTCTGGCCAGCGAGGATGTGGGCAACGCCGATCCTCACGCCCTCCCGCTGGCCGTGTCCGCCATGCAGGCCTGTGAGTTCGTCGGGCTCCCGGAAGCACAGCTCATCCTGGCCCAAACCGTCACGTACCTCGCCTGCGCACCCAAGTCGAATGCGGCCACCATGGCCATCGCCCAGGCGCGCCGCGATGTACGCGAGACGCGCTTGCTGCCCGTCCCCAGGCATCTGCGCGACGCCCACTATCGCGGTGCACAGCAGCTCGGGCATGGCTCCGGCTACGTCTATGCGCACGATGCCGACGGAGCGGTGGCCGCCCAGGACTACTTGGGTGTCGACCGCACGTACTACCAGCCAGTGCCCAGGGGATTCGAGGCCGAACTGGCCCAACGTCTTGAGCAGCTGCGCGCCCGCTTGAGCGCGAATCGTGAACGCGGCACGTCGGGAGACAGAGAGTAGAGAGGAGGGCGAGGCGCAAGGGAGGGCGAGGCTCCTGCCGAGCCGTCGTTCGACCTTCTCATTTCCGGCCCGGCGACGCCTGCCGGCCCGGCGATGCCTGCACACACCACCCGTCGACACGCAAAATTGTGCAGAATGTGCCGCAATTGCTCTGGCCGCTCGCGGGCCATTGCCTTATATTCCCGCTCGCGCTACTTTGGCATCGCGGAACGTCACAGGCCGAGAACCAGGGCCAGCAGGGCGGCCACGACGCCCAACACTCCCAAGGCGATCCACCACACGGATTTGCCGGACCACACGCGGGTGTCGGGCATCACAAACATGCCGCAGGCCGGACACTGATCCGCGGCTTCGTAGATCTCCGCACCGCAATGCGGACAGGCGATGGTAGCGGTGTCCTTGTCATCGAGCTCATCGTCGTCCGGATCGTCCAACCGATCAAAGGAATCATCCCCAGCTGCGGCAGGCATGTGGGCAACCTCGTGACCTTGTCCTCGTGGATGAGGACAGTGTAGCAGCCGCTGCGGCCGCCTCCAGCCGCCGCGTGGCTGCTGGTGTTTTCGTCAAGGAGGGCGAAAGTGCAAACTCTTAAGACTGCGGTCGTCGTCGTTCTGCTGTTGATTGTCTTTTACGGCGTCTACGAGATGCTGAATCGCCCGCCCGATGCGCCGCCATCGGACGTTGCGCAGATGGATGAGATTCCGTTCGATCCGCCGGAGATCCAGTTTGGGGAGGCCACCGCGCCGCCGTCCGCCGAACCGGCTTTCTCCGTGCCGTCGATGAGCGACGCCGGGACACCTCCCTCGCCCGTCCCCTCGCAGTCGATGGTCGCCGCTCCGGGCATGACCGACACGGCAAGTCCGACTGGGACACCCGCCTGGAACGAGTATCCGCAAACCTCGCCTGAAGCCGGCAGCCTGCCGCCGCAGCCTCCCGACATTGCGCCACCGATGACCGTCACACCACCTCAGTGGCCGGGACCCGATCCGCGCGCACCGCTGCCCGATGCACACAGCATGGCCGCGACAGGGCCCCTTCCTCCCCAGATGCCGCCGGCCGACCCGCGGCTGCAGCAGAATCCGTTCGTCAACGAACCGGTTGTGGCGCGCCCGCCGGAAGGACCGAACGCGGTTGGGCCGACGTCCGGTGACCAGACCGGTGCGCGGGCGTATGAACGGGCACGCAAACTGGCTCAGACGATGATCGACCAGGGACAATTTCACCAGGCGCTGGCCACACTCTCCGTGTTCTATCAGAGTGAGGACCTGACACCCGAACAGCAGGGCGAGCTGATCGATCTGCTCGATCCGCTGGCCGGCCGCGTCGTGTACTCCCAAGAGCACTGCATCGAGCCCGCCTGCACGGTGCGCCGCAACGAGACTCTGTTTGACATTGCCCAGCGCTACAACGTGCCGGCGGAACTGCTGCAGAAGATCAACGGCATCGAGGACCCGAACGTACTGGTGCCCGGTACGGAACTGAAGGTTGTCACCGGGCCGTTCCGAGCGGACGTCGACCTCCGCACGCAGCAACTCACGCTCTTCGTCAACGGGCTCTACGCCGGCCGGTTCCCCATTTCCGTGGGGAACGACCCGGCACCGGTGGCCGGCGAGTTCCAGGTGCGCGACAAACGCGCCGATCGGGACTACTTCTCGATCGAAGGACGAGTCATCCCGGCGGGCAACCCCGCCAACCCGTTTGGCAACGTGTGGCTTGACCTGGGCCGCGAAATCTGTATTCATGGAAGTCCGGCTGGCGGTGCCGATCCGCGCCGAGGCTGCATCAGTCTCAGCCCCCAGGATGCGGATGACGTGTACGGCATCCTGTCCGTCGGCTCGAACGTTCGTATCCTTCGCTAGAGCAGCCCGATTGTGTTCGACCGAGCCGCATTGATCGCGTTGATCCGACAAGAGGCGCTGCAAATCGGTAAATTCACGCTCGCCTCGGGCAAGGAAGCCACCTACTATCTCGACTGCCGCCAGGTGACGCTCGACCCGCGCGGCGCCAACTTGATCGGCGAAGGGATCCTCGAGCTGCTGGGAGACGAGCTGCCTGACGCCATCGGCGGTATGGCCATCGGCGCCGATCCCATCACGGCGGCCGTCGTCACGCTGGCCGGTCAACGCGGGTTGACCCTCAAGGGCTTCATGGTCCGCAAAGAGGCCAAGGCCCACGGTCGCGGACGCGACGTGGAAGGACCGGTGGTGGCCGGTCAGCGCGTTGTGATCGTCGAGGACGTGGTCACCACGGGCGGCAGTTCGCTGCAGGCGATCGAACGGGTGGAGGCGATGGGCCTGCAGGTCCAGCGCGTGATTGCCATCGTCGATCGACTCGAGGGCGGTCGTGAGGCGTTCCAAGAGCGCGGCTACCGGCTCGATACGCTGCTGACCATCCGCGATCTGGGGATCGAACCGCCGCCGCGATAACGCGGGCCCCGGATGGCTGGGGACGAGCGCCTTGCGCGCGGGTGGCTGGGGACGAGCGCCTTGCGCGCGGGTGGCTGGGGACGAGCGCCTTGCGCGCGGGTGGCTGGGGACGAGCGCAGCTCGCCCCCAGCGAAGCTGCCGCTCAGGCGTTGGTGGCCCGGGCACGCGACTCGCGCAAGCCTCGACTGAGAATATCGCGCAGCAGTGGCGAGTAGTCTTCATACTTCGACTGGTCGGGAGGCCCGCTGGCATACTGGAAGATGGCGTCCCGGGGTTTCTTGCCGAGTGAAATGAGCGTCGAGCTGACGGTGCCCCGAGACCGATTGCGGACCACCATGCTCGGCCGGCCTGGCGGTGAGGGCGCGCGGGCGAAGACCTTGCTCGCCACCGCGAGAAACTTCACCGGAGAGTCGAGTGTTTGCAGGGTGAGCAGTCGCTGGGCCATCTTCACCCGCTCGTCGCGCGGGTCATTCACGTCGCCGTTGGACACGATGCTCAGCCCGTCCTCCAGCCGCACGACCTCCGCGTCCTCGCAGCCATGCACCACCCAGCCGCTCTCGGCATCCGCAATCACGTAATTGACACCGTCGTACTTGCCCGTCGACAATTCCTCCAAGGCCATGTCCACGGCGTTGCGTGCCGATCCCGCACGCAACAGGTCACGGCACAGGGCCCCGCGCGAACGGGGCGCCAACGGGGGCAGCAACTTCGGTCGGTTGCAGGCCGCCACAAACAACCCATGCTGGTTGACTCCCAACCACGTACCGCCAGCCTGCTGGTCGATGCCGCATAACACGCGCGGCTTCCCGGACTGAATCGTCGGCGGCAAACTCAGCCGGTCATATTGTTCCTCGCGATTGGCCGCCACTAGAATCGGGGACTCGGGTACGAGCCGGTACTGAATGGCCAAGAGACACATGGCAATCCGTCGGGTGTTAGTGAAAAGTGAGGAAGGCGTTGGAGGCCAAATTACGCTTGGCCGGCGTGCCAGTTATCCCGCTAATGTATTCATTCGTCTGCCGGTGGTACACCCCTACGCGGGGGTGCTTGGTGCTTTTTTTCACCGGGCAGTCGTACTTGGTTACGCGGCGGCGAAGAGGTAAGTTCAGGATCAGCAGTAAGTCGTTCCGGTCCTTAGACTAAGGTGCATTCCAGTCATGCCACGACCTCATCAACCACCGGTGCGTATCGCGATTGTTGGTGCGGGCGCTGTGAGCGACTATCATCACGTGCCCGGGATCCGCGTCGATCCGCGCGCGTGCCTGGTCGCTGCCTGCGACTCGAACGAAGCCCTGCTGCAGCGGCGGCGCGACGACTGGTCGCTCTCGTACGTGACGACCGATTACGAACGCATCTGTGCCGATCCGGATATCGACGCGGTGGTCATCGCCACGCCCAATTGCACGCATCGTCCGATCGCGCTGGCGGCCGCAGCGCATGGCAAGCACATTCTGTGCGAAAAGCCGCTTGGCCTGCATGCCGGCGAAGTGCGGGAGATGTATCAGGCGGCACACGCGGCTGATGTCGTGCATATGACCGCGTTCACGTACCGCTTCGCGCCGTCGATGCGCTACATGAAACATCTGCTCCGCACCGGGGCACTCGGCACACCGCGGCATTTCCGCAGCCAGCGGTTCCTGGATCTGCCGGAAACCAGTTGGGGTTGGCGGCAATACAAGCAGCAGGCCGGTGCGGGAGACCTGTTCGACATGACGATTCATCGCATCGATTTCGCGATGGATCTGTTGGGTCCGCTGCAGCGCATCTGCGGCGCGGTGGCCCGCTTCGCGCCGCGCACGATGACGGTCGACGGCCAACCGTGTCCACCTTCGGACGTGGATGACTGGTCCAGCATCATCGGCGAGTTCACCTCGGGTGCCGTGGGGGTGTGGGAGGGCACGACGCTGGCCAAAGGCTACGGGCTGCAAGGGTTTGGCCACGAGTGGGCCGAGATTAACGGTTCCGAAGGCTCGGCGGTCTATCGTCTGCACGAACCGCACACGCTGCTGGTCGGCAGAACAGGCCAGGACCTGGCGCCGGTCTTTGTGCCCGAGGAATTTCTGCGGCCCGAGGGGAGTCCGCGCGATCCCCACGCCGGGGTACCTGCCACGGTGTTTCGTTACGACTTGATCTGGGAGTTCGTCTCCGCGATCACCCAGGGCCGGCCGGCGATCCCCAGTTTCTTCGACGGGTTGCGAGCGCAAGTGATCGCTGACGCGGTGCTGCAGTCACACCACCAGCAGACCTGGATCGACATCCCGGATACCGCGCCCTAGGTGGGACGGGTGTCCCCGTGGGACGGGTGTCCCCGCCCGTCATGCACGCAGTGCGTTCCCGCCCCTCACGCGATTCCACACCACGCTCGAAACAGCCGCAGGGGATCCTGTCATGGTGGAGGGGCACTTGGTATAGTGGACGGCCTGTGTCTTGTGGCCGGGCGGCCCGCACAGGGGAATCGAAGGCATCGGGAGTGGTCATGGCAATTGGTTCGACCGAGCGGGTGTCGTCGGTGACAGGTCCGGCTGATCTGGAGGAGTGCGCGGCGCTGGGCGCGGCCGAGCTGCCGCAGACCCTGGTGCGGGTCGACCGCGGCAGTCCGCGCACGCGGCTCATGGGAATCGAGATCCTGGGCACAGGTTCGTATCTTCCTGCCACGATCGTTCGCAACGAGGACTTGACCGAGTTGGGTTGCGACGCGGACTGGATCGTGCAGCGCACGGGGATTCGGCAGCGGCGGCGCGCAGCGCCCCACGAGGCGACGAGCGATCTGGCGTATGAGGCGGCGTTGCGCTGTCTCGAGTCATCCAGTGTGGCGGCCGATGCGGTGGATCTGATCCTGGTTGCCACGATGACACCGGATATGGCGACGCCGTCGGTCGCGTGTCTGGTCCAGCGTCGGCTGGGCAGCCCGGCGCCGGCGATGGATCTCAACGCCGCCTGTTCCGGCTTCAGTTACGCGCTGGTGACCGGCATGCAGTTCATCAAGACCGGCTGCAGTCGCCGCGTGCTGGTCATTGGCAGCGACATCATGTCGCGGATCATCAATCCGTTGGACCACAAGACGTACCCGCTGTTCGGGGACGGCGCGGGCGCCGTGCTGCTCGGCGCCGGCCGCGACGATCGCGGCTTGCTGTCGTACGTCCTGGGTGCCGAGGGGGATGGCGGCACGCTGTTGTCCGTCCCCGGGGGCGGGTCGCGCGAGCCGTTGACGGCCGAGGGCCTTGCGGCCGGGCGACAGTACATGCAGATGGATGGACGGGCGGTCTTCAAGTGGGCGGTGCGGATGGTCAACGACATCGCCGCGGACGTGGTTGAGCGCGCGGGTCTGACCATGCCGGCGATCGACCTGGTGGTGATGCATCAAGCCAACCTGCGGATTCTCGACGCCGTCGCCGAAGGCCTGGGGATCGACCGTCAGCGCGTCTTCGTGAACCTGGACCGCTACGGCAATACCACGGCGGCCAGCATACCGATCGTGTTGGACGAAGCCGTGGCAGCGGGTCGTCTGCAACCAGGCGACCATGTCCTGCTGATCGGCTTCGGCGCGGGCTTGACGTGGGGAGCGGGCGTGCTGAGGTATTGATGGCGAGGTTGCAGCGGCTGCCGAAACGTGCGGACGTGCGTGTCGACGACACGTGGGATCTTACGGCGCTCTTCGCGGACGACGACGCGTGGGAGGCGAATTTCGCGCAGTACGAGCGGCGCGTCCGGGGCTATGCCCGGTTCCGCGGCAAGCTGGGGCAGAGTGCCGACATGTTGGCACGTTGCCTGGCCTTTGATGCGCGGCAGGACCGGCTGGGCGAACGCCTGGGCGTCTACGCCTTCTTGCGGACGTCGGAGGACCAGACCAACAGCGTCTACCAGCGCATGCTGGGGCGCTATCAGCACGCGGCAACGCGGGCCTCTCAGGCGGCGAGTTTCATCCGGCCCGAGCTGTTGGCGCTCCCCGCCCGCAAGTTGCGCGCGCTGATCGCGCAGCGGAAGATGCGCCCCTACCGCCTGCTGATGGAGCGGCTGCTGCGTTACCAGCCGCATACGCTCTCGCAGCCCGAGGAGGAACTGCTGGCGATGCAGGGCGAAATGGCCCACACGGCCAGTCAGGCTTTCCGCCAGCTGCAGGACGCGGACCTGAAGTTCGGCTTCATCACCGACGAGCGGGGTGCGCGGGTCGAGTTGAGCAACGCGACGTTCTACCAGCTGCTGCACTCGCCGCAGCGCAGTGTGCGGCGCACTGCGTTCCACCAGTTCTATGCCCAGTACGCGGCCCACGAGCACACGCTGGCGGCGCTGCTGGGCGGGTCGATCCTCAAAGACGTCTACTACGCCCGGGCCCACCGCTACTCCAGCGCGCTCGACGCCGCCCTCTTTCCCGACAACGTCCCGCGCGCGGTGTACGACAACCTGATCCAGGCAGTGCACGCCGCCCTGCCGGCGGTCCACCACTATTACGACGTGCGGCGGCGGAAAATGCGGCTCAGACAGCTGCATCACTACGACACCTACGTGCCGATCCTCAGCCACCTGGAAGTGCACCGCACCTGGGACGAAGCGACGCGCCTGGTCCTCGCGGCGCTCGCCCCCATGGGGAGCGACTACTGCAGCGAGCTCGCACGCGGCCTCCAGGGCCGCTGGTGCGATCGCTACCCGAACGTCGGCAAGCAGAGCGGCGCGTTCAGCTGCGGGTCCTACGATGCCGAACCGCGGATCCTCATGAACTACAAGCCGCAGGTGCTCGACGAAGTCTTCACGCTCGCCCACGAAGCGGGCCACGCCATGCACTCGCTGCTCTCCGCGCGGCACCAGCCGTTTCTCTACTACGACTACTCCATCTTCGTCGCCGAGGTCGCCAGCACGTTCCACGAGCAGATGCTCAGCGCGCACATGCTCGGCGCAGCCCGTGACGACGCCGAACGCGCGTACCTGCTCAACCGTGAAATCGACGGGATTCGGTCCACGATCGTGCGGCAGACGATGTTCGCGGAATTCGAGAAGGTGACCCACGCGCTGGCCGAAGCCGGCGAGCCGCTGACGGTGCAGAAGCTCAAGGATGTCTATCGCGGGCTGCTGGACCGGTACTGCGGCCGCTCGTTCGTGTTGGATGAAGCCCTGTCGCTCGAGTGCCTGCGCATTCCGCACTTCTACCGGGCCTTCTACGTCTACAAGTATGCGACCGGCCTGTCCGCGGCAATTGCCCTGGCACGCCGCGTCCTGGACGGCGGCCCGGCGGAACTGGCCGCGTATCTCGGTTTCCTCCAGGGCGGCTGTTCCCAGGACCCGCTGGATCTGCTGCGGGGCGCCGGTGTCGACATGACGCAGCCCGCACCCGTCGCGACGGCACTGCAGCGCTTTGAACAGCTCGTACACGAACTCGATACTCTGATCTGAAGGAGCCTCCGCCATGCCGGCTCAGTCACGATCCTCCCGCCCCGCGGTGGTCTTGTCCCTCCTCGCCGGACTGCTGCTGAGTCTGTCCGCCGCGTCCGACGCCGCAGCCGACAAACGCGCCAGCGTCGCCGGCGATGACGGTCCCGCGCCGGCGCCGCAGTTCACCCTGATCACCGCGCTGCCGCGTCCGGCGATCACGCATTTCGCCGAACCGTTTCCGGGAGGCGCCTTCCCTGCCGCGAACCTGCTGGATGAGGCGATGGAGTCGGAGTACGCTTCGAGCGGCCAGGGGACACGCACCGTAGTCGAGTTCGACTTCGGCAGTCCCGTAACCATCGCCGGCTTCCGCCACGTCGACCGCCAGGACGTCGCCACCATCGACACCTCCACGCTCACGCTCAGTGACAACGCGGATTTCCAGGCGGTGGTGGCGCAGGAAACCGTCACGCACGTCAATGCTCCGGGCGGCACCACCGTCACGTTGTTCGCCCAGCCGCATCGGGCGCGCTACGTCCGCTGGCAGATCACGCGGCTCAACGCGGCCGGACACAGCTGCGTGGGCGGGCGCGACATCGGCTTCTTCACCACCGGACCCGCCGATGCCGCGCCGCATCGCGATGAGGTGGCCCTTACGATGACGCCGGCGGTGCTGCGCGGGGAGCCCGGCGGACTCCAGCCGGCCGTCCTCACGATCCACCATCCGTATGCGGAACCGGCCGATCTGGTAGTGCAGGTGGACAATCGCGAACCCTTGGCGGTGCGTGCCTCTTACGGCACGGCCGAAGTGCCGCTGCAACTGCCCGTGGTCGCGCAGCCGGAAACGCTCACCGTGGAGCTGCGCTGGGACGGCCAGCTGCTGATGCAGCAGCAGTGCGTGCACGCACCGGTCCGGCAGTGGGAGCTGCACTTCCTGCCGCACTCGCATGTCGACATCGGCTATACCCACGTGCAGACGGACGTGGAACGCAATCAGTGGGAGCATCTGCGCCAGGCACTTGACATCGCGCGCCGTACGGCTGACTATCCGCCGGAGGCACGGTTCAAGTGGAACAGCGAAGTGTTGTGGGCTGTCGACAGCTACCTCCAGCAGGCGTCGGACGCCGAGCGGGAGCAATTTGTCGCGGCGGT
Organism: Pirellulaceae bacterium; assembly: GCA_025459265.1. Taxonomy (GTDB): domain Bacteria; phylum Planctomycetota; class Planctomycetia; order Pirellulales; family Pirellulaceae; genus JAAYDI01. The sequence goes on from JALOQX010000021.1 coordinate 24,269, forward strand.
CCGGGCAGGGACGCTCCATCTCGATGCGCTCTACGGCAACCAGCTCACCGCGCTCTGTCGCCCCGAGGAACTCGTGCGACTGCTCGATTGCGCCGGACGCATCGCGCGGCAGTACGATGTCCCGATCGACGCGGCCATGATCAGCGATGTGCCGGGCTACACCTGGGGTCTGGTGCCGGCCCTCGCGCAGCAGGGCGTCAAGTATCTGTCCATCGGGCCGAACCACGTCCATCGCATCGGTCGCACGCTCGATGAGTGGGGCGATCGGCCGTTCTACTGGATCTCCCCCGCCGGCGACCAGCGGGTGCTCTGCTGGATGGCCGGCAAAGCGTATTCGTGGTTCCACGGCAGCCGCGTGGGAACCCTCACACGCGACAGCCGCCCGGATCCCTTCTTCGCTTATCTGGCTGAGTTGGAGGCGAAGGACTATCCCTACGATCTGGTGCAGATCCGCTACAGCATCGGCGGCGACAACGGCCCGCCCGACCAGGAGCTCAGCGAGTTCGTGCGCGTCTGGAACGAGCGCTACACCTGGCCCCGCGCGGTGATCTCGACGACCAGCGGGCTCATGCGCGCGATGGAACAGCGCTACCGCGACCGGATCCCGGAAGTCCGCGGCGACTTCACGCCGTACTGGGAAGATGGTGCCGCGTCGTCAGCGCGCGAAACGAGCCTGGCGCGGATGGCTGCCGAGCGGCTCGTGCAGGCCGAAATCCTCTGGGCGCTCCGCGCCCCCGGCCCGCTGCCCGACCGCGAGTTCTACACCGCCTGGCGGAACGTCCTGCTCTACAACGAACACACCTGGGGCGCCCACTGCAGCATCTCGGAACCTGCCAGCCCGTTCACGCTCAGCCAGTGGCAGATCAAACAGCAGTTCGCCGTCGACGCGGACCGTCAGTCGCACGCGCTGCTCGCGCGCGCCGCAGGGGTGGACTCCGACGCGGACGACGTCCCGATTTCCGCCGTCGATGTGTGGAACACCTGCTCCTGGCCGCGAAGCGATCTGGTCGTCTGCGAGTCGGATCGGCCGCTGGCCGGGTGGATCGTGCGCGATCTGGCTGGCAACACCGTGCCCTCCGAAGTGACACCACATGGTCACCTGGCGTTCCTGGCGCAGGATGTGCCGGCGCTGGCCGCGAAGCGCTACCTGATCGAACCGGGCCATCCGCCGGTTGCCGGTCGGGCGCGGGCGGATGGATGTGCGCTGGACAACGGGCGCGTGCGCGTGGAACTGGATCCGCACACGGGTACGATCGCCAGCGTCCGCCGGGCCGACCGCGAACACGACGTGGCGGCGGCCGGCCAGGAGCTGGCACTGAACCACTACCTGTACGTGGCGGGGCGCGCGCCCACGGCGCCGCAACCGAGCCGCCTGCAGAAGGTCGAAGCGCTCCCGTCCACGGGCCTCACCGCCGCGCTGGCCGTCCACTCCGACGCGCCCGGCGCGCGGCAGCTGCTGTCGGTCGTCCGCGTCGTGGACGGCTTGGATCGCGTGGACATCTGTAACGTGATCGATAAGGAACCGGTGCTGGAGAAAGAATCCGTGCACTTCGGATTCCCGTTCCACGTCCCCGGCGGCATCATGCGGATCGATATCCCCTGGGCCGTCATCCAGCCGAACGTGGATCAGCTCCCCGGCGCCTGCAAGAACTACTTCACCGCGGGGCGCTGGGTCGATGTGTCGAACGAACAGGCCGGGGTGACCTGGGCCACGCTCGATGCGCCCTTGCTGGAAGTCGGCGGCATCCACGTGGATGTCGCGGAGCCCTTTGTCAGCCGCGCCTGGATCGAGCAGCTTGAACCGACCCAGACCCTCTACTCCTACGTCATGAACAACTACTGGGAAACGAACTACAAGGCGTCGCAGGAAGGTCCCACGACCTTCCGGTACTCGCTGCTCCCGCACGATGGCTACGATCAGGCGGCGGCCACGCGCTTCGGCATCGAGCGGAGCCAACCGCTGGTCGTCGTGCCGGTCGCACGCGAGTCGAAGGTACCTGCCTGCCGTCTGCAAATTGACGGGGAAGGCGTGATCGTGACCTCGCTCAAACCGAGCCGGGACGGCGGCGCGCTGATGCTGCGCCTGTTCAACGCAGGTACCCGCCCCGCCGACGTGGCAGTGACCTGGCACGAGCCACAACCGGTGAGCATGACACTCAGCAGCCCGCGCGAGGAGATCGGCCGCGAGGCGCCACCCGCGCTCGCGCTGCCGCCTCTGGGAATCGTGACGCTGCGTGCCGCCGTAGGACGGACCTCCCGGTAGACGGACCTCCGCTCCGTCACGAGTCCGTAGGACGGACCCTCCCGGTCCGTCGCAAGGTTGTGCAAAAGGCCCTAAGATGAAAGCCCAGCGACCAGCGCTGGAACTCCAACGACCCCGGGGAACATCCATCATGACACCACGAGAACGCGTCCTGGCGGCGCTCAACCACCAGCAGGCGGATCGAATTCCGATCGACTTCGGCGGCCATCGCTCGTCCGGCATCGCGGCGATCGCCTATGCCAAACTGCGCAAGTCCCTGGGGCTCGCGCCGCGACCGACCCGCGTTTACGATCCGATTCAGCAACTGGCCATCGTCGATCAGGACGTGCTCGACTTGCTGCACGTGGACGCGATCGAGATGGGCCGCGGGTTCGCGCTGGAGGATGAACACTGGGTGGACTGGACGCTTCCCGATGGGACGCCCTGTCAGATGCCGCGGTGGGCGGCCCCGGAACGCATCCCGGGCGAATGGGTGCTCAAGAACGACGAAGGACGCGTGGTGGGACGGATGCCCGACGGCGCAATCTATTTCGAACAGTGTTACTGGCCGTTCTTGGAACAGGACGACCTGGACCGGTTACCGGAAGCGCTGGAGGAAACGATCTGGGTGGCGGTCAAGTCGCCGCCGGGGCCGCTGGTCGCCGGCCCCGACGGCATGCAGCGGCTGGCTGAAGGTGCGCGTCGCCTGCGCGCGCAGACGGATCGGGCGATCATCGGGCTCTTCGGCGGCAACCTGCTGGAGATCGGCCAGTTCCTCTATCGCATCGACAACTTCCTGATGCTGCTGGCCGGCAACCCGCGGCGAGCGCACGAGTTTCTTGATCGGCTCGTCGACTTGCACCTGGCCAACCTGGAGCGGTTTCTGGGGGCCGTGGGCAATTCGATCGACATCATCCTGTTCGGCGACGACCTGGGCATGCAGCAGGGGCCGCAGATGTCGACCGCGATGTACGAAGAATTCTTCAAACCGCGTCACGCGCGCATGTGGCACCGCGCGAAGGAACTGGCCAACGTGAAGGTCATGCTGCACTGCTGCGGCGGCGTGCGCCCGCTGCTGCCGCACCTGATCGAAGCCGGACTCGACGCGATCAATCCGGTCCAGATCTCCTGCAAAGGGATGGACCCTCGCGAGCTGAAGCAGGAGTTCGGCCACGACATCACGTTCTGGGGTGGCGGGTGCGACACGCACCGCGTCCTGTCCGAGGGCACGCCGGATGAAATCCGCGCACACGTGCGGCACCAGGTGGAGATCCTCAAGCCGGGCGGCGGCTTCGTGTTCCAGCAGGTGCACAACATCCTGGCCAATGTCCCGCCTCAGAACGTTCTGGCGATGTTCGAAGCGGCCTACGAAGCAGCACCCTATTGAGGGCTACTTCTTGATCGTGGTTATCCACACAAACGCGTGCTGCGCGTCGTCGATGCGCAGTTCGCTGCGCAGCTTGGCCTGGTAGAGCAGATCGTCCACGGCTTTCTTGTAGAACGTTCTCTTGGCCGGAAAACTCACCGGCTGTTGCAGATCGACGTCGTGTTTGGCCAGCGCGTTGTGGTCGAAGACGAACGGGAGCTTGACACGCTGTTGGAGGGCATCCAGCGCCTCGGCCAGGGGCCGGTCGTGGATTTCGACGTTGAGGTCCCGGAACAGCGCCGGCGCGGTCTTGTGCGGCGAGCTGGCGGGGGCGGTGCCGATTGGCCACGCTTCCTCTTTGCCGGCGGGCCTGGTAATGCGCAAGCCGGCGGACGCCTGGCCTTGGCCTGTCACCGTGACGATCATGCCCAGTGGGCGGAGCGCGGCGGCCAGCGCCGTGCCGCGGCTGAGCCCCTGCAGCTCGTCCAGCACCGCGTCACTGCGCTCCACCGCGGCCGCGGCGGACGGATCAACTTCGACACGTACCGGAATGCTCTCGCGGATCTGCCGAATGACGTCGCGCGACGGTTGGCCCTTGGTCTCGAATTCAAATGCCGGGCGGACCGCCTCGTGGAGCGCCTCGAACTGCTTGGCCGTCAGGCCGAACGCACCCGGCTCGCCGGTGATGGCGTCCTCGCCGCCCGCCCGCAGCCGCTCCAGCCAGTCCCCCAACTGCTGCCGCTGCCCAAACCGGACCGTCAAACCCGGTAGCTGCAGACGGTTGTCACGCGTCAGGATGCCCGTGACGACATAACGCGGCTGATCCGGGGTGCCGCGATTGACCACCGCCGGCTCGTCGCCAGGTCGCGCCGTGCGGAGACGCAGGTCGGTAAAACCCAGGCGATTCAGGGCCTGGAACCAGTCCTGCTGCTCTTCTATCGCAAATCCTGGCGACGTGACCAGTTCCAGGGACACCGGCACCTGCGCGACGACCGTCCCTGGGACACCCACCGCCATCACCCAGGCGACGATGACAAGCAACACCACGACCGGTCGTGTGAACATGGAAGCTCCCATCCTCTCCCCACAGGCAGACGTCGACCACCGCACAGAATTATAGCTCGCTGCGGCGGGTGGCTGGGGACGCTCGGGTGGCTGGGGACGAGCGGGTGGCTGGGGACGAGCGCAGCTCGCCCCCAGCGCAGTGCAGGGAGTTACATCGGGTGGCTGGGGACGCTCGGGTGGCTGGGGACGAGCGCAGCTCGCCCCCAGCGCACGGCCGGGAGTTGCGGGCCGCCTGGAACCACGCAAAAATGAGCAGTCGCCATCTCGACACGAGACGGATGCCGCGGTGGGTCGTCTCCCCTTCATCCAATTCCGTAGTAACACCACAAGGAGCACATCATGGCACGACCGGTTACCCTGTTCACGGGCCAATGGGCTGATCTGCCCATCGCCGAAATGGCGCGCAAGACCGCGGAGTTCGGCTACGACGGCATCGAACTGGCGTGTTGGGGAGATCATTTCGAGGTCGACAAAGCGCTGGCGGACGACAACTACTGCCGCCAGAAACGGGATCTGCTCGAACGACAGAACCTGCAATGCCTGGCGATCAGCAGTCACCTCGTGGGGCAGGCGGTGCTGGACGTGATCGATGAGCGTCACAAGGCCATTCTGCCGGCCTATGTCTGGGGTGACGGGAATCCGGCGGGAGTCAACAAGCGGGCGGCGGAAGAACTCAAGAACACCGCACGTGCGGCACAGAAGCTGGGTGTGGGTATCGTCAACGGGTTTACCGGATCGAGCATCTGGCCGTTCCTGTACTCGTTTCCGCCCGTGCCCGAGAAGATGATCGAGGCGGGGTTCCAACTGCTGGCCGATCGATTCCATCCGATTCTGGATGTCTTCGCCGAGTGCGGTGTGAAGTTCGCGCTGGAGGTCCATCCGACCGAGATCGCGTTCGACCTGTACACCGCCGAACGAGCACTCCAGGCGCTGGACAACCGCGAGGAGTTCGGATTCAACTTCGATCCCAGCCACCTGCACTGGCAGGGCGTCGATCCCGTCGAGTTCATCCGGGCGTTCCCCGATCGGATTTATCATGTCCACGTGAAGGACGCCATCACGACACTCAATGGCCGGACCGGCATTCTGGCCAGCCATCTGAACTTCGGCGATGCGCGGCGCGGATGGGATTTCCGCAGTCCGGGCCGCGGGACGATCAACTTCGAGGAGATCATCCGCGCGCTGAACAAGGCCGGCTACGACGGTCCTCTGTCGATCGAATGGGAAGACATGGGCATGGATCGCGACTTCGGCGCCCGGGAAGCCTGCGAGTTCACCAAGCGAATGAACTTTGCGCAGAGCGGCCGCGCGTTCGACGCCGCCTTCGAGGAAGCACACTGACGAACATTGAACATTGAACATTGAACATTGAACGTCGAGGTGAAGTGAGGAGAGGGCGCGGCGCGCGTGGGAGGGCGCGGCGCGCGTGGGAGGGCGAGGCTCCTGCCGAGCCGGGAGGGCGCGGCGCGCGTGGGAGGGCGAGGCTCCTGCCGAGCCGCCGCGCCGGACGCAAGGACCGATCGACCTGGAGTCAGCAAGGACCTCCGCGTGACGACGGGAGTTCCCTTCTGACCTCGTACCTCCTGGTTCGCGACTCGTTCGTCTCCCCCGCCGTGGCCCTGGCCGGCGCGGATGCTACACTTCAGGAGGTGAGCGGTCGATCGAAGGTGGTGTCCGAGACTTGAGGCATGGCATGGGGACCTGCGTCGGCGTGGAATGCGGCGTGCCCGCGGGGCGTCGGGCTGCGTGGCGTGCCGCACGGCTTCTGCTGCCGCTCGTCCTGACGCTCCAGGGCCAATCCGCCTGGGCGCACGTGACGGTCGACCGCGCTGGTGGTGACACCGAATTCCGCGCGGAGCTCGACCGGCTGGCAGCCCGCTGCGACGAAGTGGGGCTGGCGGCCGAGGCGTCGATTACGCGATCGTGGTTCGTGCAGCGCGACCCGCGCCGGCACTACCTGTTTCTCCCGCTGGCCGACGACCCGACCCGCCCGGCGGCCGGCGCGGCGCTTCCGGTGCGCCAGTGGCACGCGGAGTTTGCCGAGATCCGCGGCGCGCAGGCTCGGCGTCTCTTCGTGCTTGCGCAGCAAGCGGCTGATGCGGGTGACGAGCCCGCCGCGTACCGGCTCCTGCACGAAGTCCTGCACGAAGACCCGCAGCACGCAGAGGCACGCCGAGTGCTCGGGTACGTCCGGCTCGAGCGCGGCTGGCAGCGCCCCGCACGCAAAGACACGCGGCGGCGGAACCGCACGGCCCATCCGCTCTTCGGCTGGCCCAGCAATCAGTACTGGGTCGTGGACAGCCAGCACTTCAGCGTCACGACGAACCTGAATGTCCGCGCGGCACGCGCGGCGGCCGGTTATCTGGAGCGCGTCCATGCCGCGTGGCAGCAACTGTTCTACGAGTACTGGACAGTGCCCGGTCGACTCGCCCAGCGGCTGGCCGGCCAGGATGCGTCGCTGGGCCCGGCCCGCGCGTTCGACGTCGTGCTGTTCAAGAACCGTGACGAGTATGTGCGCCAGTTGAGTCGGGCCGAAACACAGATTGAGCAGAGTGTCGGCTATTACTCGCGCGAGCACAAAACGGCGATGTTCTATGCCGGCGAAGACGCGGCGCGTGCGACATGGGTCCACGAGGCCACCCACCAGTTCTTCCAGGAAAGCGGTGAGGCCATCGCGCAGGTCGGCGAACAGTCGAACTTCTGGGTCGTCGAGGCGGTGGCGCTGTACATGGAGTCGCTGGCCGAACATCCGGGCTATGTGACGACCGGCGGCGCGGATGCCCACCGCCTGCAGTTCGCCCGGTATCGGCTGCTGAGCCAGGGATTCTATGTCCCACTCGAAACGCTGGCCGGTTACGGACGACCACAGCTGCAGCGCGATCCGAAACTTGCCGAACTCTACAGCCAGTGTGCCGGGCTGGCGCATGGGTTCCTGGATACCGGTCCGGCTGAAGACCGGCGGGCGTTTCGGAAATACCTCCGTCTGGTGTATCGCGGCGCGGCACAGCCGCCGACCCTCGCCGCCGAATTCGGCCAGTCATTCGCCGATCTCGACAATCGATACCGGGCGTCGCTGGACGTCACCGACGCCGACCTGGCGTTTGTCGACCGTCGTGCCCGGAGTCTTTGCCTGGCTCACACTCAGGTCACCGACGCCGGCCTGTCACAGCTGCGCGGCCTGGACCAACTCACCTGGCTGGATTTTTCCTTTACTTCCGCCGGCGATGCCGCAGTGGCCCCGTTGGCAGAATCGCCGCAGCTGGATCAGCTGAGCCTGGAGGCGACGCGCATCACGCCCGAGTCGCTGCAGGTGGTCGCCCAGCTGCGTCAGCTCGAGGAGCTGGATCTGTCACGCACGGCGATCGATGACGCGGCGCTGGCACAGCTGGCGAACCTGTCGCGGCTCAAGATACTGTGGCTGACCGGCACTCAGGTGACCGACGCCGGGCTGCCCGCGCTGGCGGCGCTGCGCAACCTTGAGCAACTGGATGTCAGCGACACGGCCGCTACGGACGAAGGCCTGGCCGGCCTGCGCAAACGACTGCCCAACCTGAAGTAGCCTTTTTTCCGGAGAGCACCATGCGCCCGTGGGTCCTGGCCGAAACGAATTACACGCACACGAAACAGCACCCGTATGAAGTGGCCGTGTTGCCGTTCGGCGCGACCGAGCCGCACAACCTGCATCTGCCGTACGGCACGGACGTGCTGGAGGCGAACCTCGTCGGCGAGAAGATCTGTGCCGCCGCGTACGCGCGAGGAGCCAACGTCGTGCTGTTGCCGACGATTCCCTACGGCACGCAGACGAACATGCGCGAGATGCCCTTGGCGATGAACCTTAACCCGTCGACGCTTCAGGCGATCATCGTCGATCTGGTGGAGTCACTGGTCAGGTGCGGGATTCGCAAGATCGTGCTGCTCAACAGCCATGGCGGGAACGAGCTGAAGACGGTGCTCCGCGAGTTGTGCGGCAAGACGCCCGCGCAGCTGTTTCTGTGCAACTGGTACCGGACGTTTGCCGATCAGTACGCGCAGATCTTCGAGCATCCGGACGATCACGCCGGCGAGATGGAAACGTCCTTGGCACTGGCTTTTTTCCCCGACCTGGTGTTGCGGCGGCCCGACGGCTCCCTGGCGGCCGACGAGGGGTCGGTGGCCCAACCGCGGTTTGAAGCGCTGGAGAAGGGTTGGGTGTCGATCACGCGGCCGTGGCATCTGCTGACGACCAATGCCGGCGCCGGGTATCCGCACTGTGCGACGGCCGACAAGGGGCGGCAGCTGATGCAATTGCTGGTCGAGCGGCTCGCGACGTTCCTGGTGGAACTTGCCGCAGCGCCGCTGGACGCCACGTTCCCGTTCCACCCGGCACGTTGACCGCTTCCGCCCGCGCCGCTAGACTGAAAACCCGACTTGCGGTGGATGTAGCTCAGCTGGTTAGAGCACTGGATTGTGGATCCAGGTGTCGGGGGTTCGAATCCCCTCATCCACCCCTTCGCTCAATCCCGCCGGAACCAGCAGTTCGGATCAGCGAGTTCACACCGCGGCTCAGCGGAGTGGCGGCTCGACTCGGAGAGTCGAGCGACTTTATCCCCCGAGGCGCCGCGCGACAGCGGGTGCTGGCCCGCTCTCCGGTGAGCAGCTCGACACGGATTACTCCCGACGAGTGACCGTCGGCGACAACGAAGCGCCATCGGGTCCACGTCGAGTGGTGGAACCAGAGCAACACCCGCCGGGGCGTGTGGACGGCGAGTCTGGCTGAAGTTCATACGATCACGAGGCCGCACCCGCCACGTCAGTTGGTACACTGGCGGGCTGATCCAAATTGGGCCTGCGTAACCGCAGGTAGCCGACAGCGGACCCCGCGATGTGAGTGCCGGGATGGCAGTACAATGTGGCGTGCAGTGGCCAAGCCATCCTTCGACCAGGCATCGTCATGTGGAGCGGCGCGGAGCATGGATCGGGAAAAGCCCAGGGGTGACCAGCCGTTCCGATCCTCAGACAGGGATCCCCAAATCCGGTTGTCGCGACCCAACAGGCTGGCGGACGCCGATGCCCTGCCCCTAAAGCTGAACGCTTTCGAACGTTACATGTGGGCAGACGACCAGCCGTCGCACCCAATGTCGTATTTCGCTCATGTGGCGTACTCCGGGCGATTGAACGAGTCGGCGTTTGTCCAGGCTTTGGAGCAGACCCTACCGCGTCACCCGCTGCTGCACGCCCGCATCGTTGGGAACCGCGAGCAGGATCTCACTTGGGTGACCTCGCCTGACCTGTTGCCCTACCTGGACTGCGCCGACGCACTGACACCCATGCGTTTTCCTGGCGGCTACCGCATCGAATTACGGGAAGAAAACGGCCTGCGGATCTGGGTTCGCAAGCACGCCGAGGGAGGCGTCATCCGCTTGCAGTTCCATCACGCCTGCTGCGACGGCATCGCCGTGAATCAGTTCATCGGAGAACTGCTCCGCGTGTACGACCACGTGGCTGGCGGAGGTACCGGCGACCCACGGCTGCCGCACCGGAATCGGTTTGGCGCAAGTTGGTGGGATTGGCTGGGCCGCCGCGTCGTCGATGCGTGGGGCATCGTCATCGGGCCGCCGATCTTTTTGCTGGTCCGGCCGACGCCCCTGCAGACGCGTGGTGTATGCGACCACCAGGAACAGAACGGGCGTGTCGTTCCGGATCTCGTGACCTGGCGATTCACTGATGCGCAGCTCGCCGGCCTGCTCGCCAAGGTCCGCGCGTCTCGAGTTACATTGAATGCCTTGCTGCTCCGCGACGTCTTTGTGTCGCTCCACGCATGGAATCTCGATCACGATCAGCGACTACAACGCGAGCTCATACGGATCATGGTGCCATTCAATCTCCGTGGAACGGAGCACCAAAGCCTGCCCGCCGTCAATGTGGTGGGCATGGCAAATCTCGACCGCCGTCTCCACTGGCCCTGGTGTCGTAACCCGCAATGGCTGCTCCGCAGCATCCAGCTGGAGACTCTGTTCCTCAAGAGATTCCGCATTGTGACATGCTTTCCCAGCATCATGTTCGTGCTGGGGATTCTGCCAGGTGGTCTGCAGAGAGTCCTGCGCCGCGATCGCTGCGTCGCGACATGCGTGGTCAGCAACTTGGGCAAGATCTTCATCGACACCCCGTTGCCTCGCCGTGACGGCAAATTGGTCGCGGGCGACTTGACCGTCGAAGCGGTCGACACGGCTCCGCCGGTGCGCGACGGTTCCGGTGCCGCGTTGACTTTCTACACGTACGCGGGCCAACTGAGCGTGAGCATGAACTACGACCCGCACCGTTTCCGCCGTACGACGGCCGAACAACTGCTCCGCCACATCGTGGCGCAGATCGAGCGGACCGCGGACCTGTCCTTGCGCGCTGGGCCCTGATGCGACCAGCTGGCCGCAGTCGCCGCGTTTCCTGAAGAAGTACGTCCCTTGGCAGCGATTTCAGCGCAGGTGTTCAAGCCACTCGTGCGCTGCGGCATTTAAGCCGTGCGCAGCAACACTCGTCCGCCGTGTGCCCTTCGGGCGGTTTCCCTCTGCGCACGGACGCTCATTCCCGGTCCTGGTGCAGGGGCCCGGCGACGTTCGCCGTGTCATGTTGGACACCGTCCTGTGGCTAGACGCGCGGTGGGGGCGTTCTGTTATGATGGATTGCTGAACGAGCCGGGGTCGGATTCAGACTCGTCGCAAGAAGGAAGACCCTGCTCGTACCGCGTCGCCCATCGCGAGGCCGCTGTGGCCAGGAGGTTGCTTATGGCTCGCGCCGGTTGGTCGAGGTTGATCCCCGGTGAGAATTGGCTTGGCGGGTCTGCTGCGTTTCGCATCGATGCCTATTCCGAATTCATGCCGCCGCCCCGCGTGGGTTGGAAGCCGTATGGCCGGGTGCCCGTCAATCCTCAGCTGTTTTCGCCCGATGATCCGTTCGGCTGGAAAGTCCACGAATTCGATGAAGCACTCGAATTGCAGCCGGGCCTGCACCAGATCGCCAAGGACCTGATGACGCGGCTCAAACGCCTGCAAGACGGCAATCCGGATACCGGTCTGCCCAGGCACATCTCGCGGGATAATCCCTTCTGGCCCCCTGAAATGGGGAGCGCCAAGCTCCAGGACGATCCTTGTGTGCTCTTGTTGCCGCTGGCGCTGTCGCGCACTCAGGATGATAAGGGCCGCGTCCGCTGGACGCTGTTCGGCAACAGCGAGCAAGGGCCGGGCAAGGCATTCTGGAAGAGCTTCTTCACCGCGCCCGGCGTCGAGGCGCCCGCGGAATTCGGCATCGGCTTCTTCTGCCGGCTCTTGCAGGCGGTCTACGGCGAACAAGCCGCGGATGCCGACGGATTGCGCCGAGTCGGCTTGCGAATTGTCCCGGAAGACCAGCCGGATTTCCCGTTCTGGAGCGAAGGCGAATTGCCGTCGTGGGCCAAGCGGTTCCTGTTGCGTGACGACGAGCCCGGCGATGCCGTGAAATACGTGGTGACGTTTCGCCACTTCGGACGCCTGCCGGCAGTGGTGCGTGAAGGTTACCTGGGCGGCCGATTGACGCTCCTGCCGTTTCCCGGGAGTCTGGTCTTTTGGGGCGTCGAGCGGGCTCGGCGTGCCTATTCGCAATTGCCGATGGCGTTGCAGATTCCGCTCCTGGCCAACGTGGATCGTCATGAATCGCCGATCGGGATTCGGGTGCCGCAAGCCGGTGTGTTCCATCAACCGAATGCCGATCAGCCCACGTACGCGAGGACGGACGGACATTTGCGAAACGCGTACAGACGAACTCACCGCTGGGAGAAGATCCTGCGCGATCAGGATCAGGTGGAGTTGCTCGGCAAGGAAGCGTCGCTGGTGAACGTGCTGTTCAGCACGTTGCCGGACGACGTGGAGTTGTACGGCAAGCCCATGGCCCGCAACGTTCAGATCTGGAACCAGCGCGCGGAAGTGCTGCTCGACGGTCCGCACGCTTCGGCGGCCGACATCAAACGAGCGATGCGCACCATCCAGGCCGGCGGGGTGTTCGGTTACCGGTTCTTGTTCCCGGCGATGCGCGTGGGCAAACACGACGTGTATTGGCATCGACCACTCGTGGCATATCGTGATGCGGGGGGCGAGGTCGCCGTGCTGCCGGACGCGCCGCTCGGTTACTTGACGGCCTATGACGCCGACAAACCGCGCCTCGATCGCGCCGTCGAATTGTGGCCACGCATGCAACAGCGACCGGTGTTGCTGGCGGCGTTGGCCGGCGAGGACTACACCCGCAAGCGTCAGGTGCCGCTGCAAGTCCGAAATGTCCGCAAGCTGGCACACGCCTATGCTCTGTTCGGGGCCAAGCCACTGCCCGTCAACTTCGCCCGCCGCATCATGGGGCTCGACCGTGAAGGCGCCGGCGAGCGCTGGCTGGCACAATTGCCGGAGCTGGTGGCGGACCGCATCCGCGAGATTGTCGAGCCTGAACCTGCCGAGACGGTCGGCGGAAAGGCACACCGAGCTCCAAGTTCTTTGACCTACGCGCATTCAGCGCGGCGGTCGTTCGAGGTCGCCTATTGGAAGACGATCGCCTCCTTGGCCGAAGGGACCTTGCTCAACAAGAACAATGCCGACTGCGCGCTGGACGAAGCCTCGCAGCGCATGCTGCCCTATCGCGAACGACACCTCGAGCGACTCGGGGACGTGCTCCTGGCGTATTACGAGAAGAAGATTGCGGCCGCGAACCTGTCCGGCAGGGCCCTGGTGGGCGAGATGCCGTTCCGCTGGCGCACCGACCTGGACTACTCGTGGATGGGGGGCTGGCGGAAGAGCCAGGACGCCGAGGCCGAGCGCAATCTGCTGGTCGTGATTCCCGGACGGAATCGCCGCGAAGCGGTCATCATGGCCGATCATTATGACACGGCCTACATGGAGGACAAATACAAGAAGGATGTGCCCGGGGGCGGAGCGCGCATGTCCGCCTGCGGCGCGGACGACAATCATTCGGCGACGGCCGCGATGATGTTGGCGGCGCCGATTTTTCTCGACATGAGCCGCCAGGGGAAATTGGGTTGCGACGTGTGGCTGGTGCATTTGACCGGCGAGGAATTTCCCGCCGACTGCCTCGGGGCGCGGGCATTGACCGAGCGACTGGTCACGCGGACGCTCACGATGCGTCTCCCCGGCGGCCAGTCCCAGGACTTGTCCCCGACGACGATCCGCGGCGTCTACGTGTCGGACATGATCGCTCACAACCATGACCGCGAGCGCGACATCTTTCAGATTTCACCGGGCAACGATCCGGGCTCGATGTGGCTGGCGTATCAGGCACACGTGGCTAATGAAATGTGGAATGAATCCGTTCCCTATTGGAACAAGCGCCAACGGCGGGACGGTCTGCCGCGCAGCCGCCGCAGTCCGCACGGCGCTGCCATTCCCGAGGTCGCTCCGTTTCTCCCCTTGTCCGGCCACGTGCGCGTGACGTCGGATCCGCGGAGTACGCTGTTCAACACGGACGGGCAGATTTTCTCCGACGCCGGCGTGCCGTGCGTCCTGTTCATGGAGAATTACGACATCAATCGGACGGGCTATCACGACACGCACGATACGATGGAGAACATCGACCTGGATTACGGCGCGGCCGTGTGTGCCATCACGATCGAAGCGGTGGCACGGGCGGCCAACTCGACGGATTCGCCGCGGTGACCACGCCTTGACATTAGGGCGGGAATCTAGTGACCGACAGGGCTCCTGACATACGCTGGTTGATCGAGGCGCCTTGGGGTCAGGGCAGATTGCGTGCTTCCGAACCGACCCTGCCCGAAGTCCTGGCCGCTGCCCCGCTGCTCGCGTCCTTCTACAACGACCGCCATAACGCGGCCATGATGACGAACACGCAGGAGGCCAGCGCCGCCGACGTTCTGGAGAGGTTTCATGAGATGCGTGCCGCCGGCGAGCGCCCCTTCCTGCTGGAGTTGGATGGCACGTTAATGGGTGACGCCGACTTGCGCCACGTCCAGGGGGCGGAGGCGGAATTTGCCATCTTGGTCGGCCATCGTGTTCAGCAGAGTCGTGGACTCGGTACTCGCTTTGCGGCCATGCTGCACGCCGCCGCCCTGCGGGTGATGGGGTTCGAACGCATCTACGCCACGGTGATTCCGCAGAATATCGCCTCGCGCCGGATGCTCGAGAAGCT
>JALOQX010000189.1 GCA_025459265.1 Pirellulaceae bacterium
TCGTCGACTTCGATATTGACACGGCGGAGAACGGCTCGGGCGGATTGGGGTCGTATATCCGGCTGTTCAACGCGCAGGGGCTGGAGCTGGCCGCGAACAACGATGCAGCGGCTCCGGGTGAGTTGGTCGTGGGTTACGACGCCTACCTCCGGTACACCTTCTCCAACAGCGGCACCTACTACCTGGGTGTCTCGAACGTCAACAACGCGAACTACAATCCCTCCACCGGGGCGGGCGACACGGCCGGCGGTCTGCACTCGATCGGCAGCTATCAGCTGATCGTGCAGACGGCGCAAGACAATCCGTCCGACGACGACGATGAGCTGTCCGAGGCGTACGTGTTGGGTGCGATCACAACGTCTGCCGTGACCGCGGACTCCGCCATCACGCCGGATGTCGACGTGGACATGTATCGTTTTTCGGTGACTGCCGGGCAGGTCGTCGACTTTGATCTCGACACCCCGCTCAACGGTCCTGGCGGGCTGGGGTCCTACCTGCGCCTGTTCAGTGCCCAGGGAACGCAGCTGGCGTGGAACAACAGCGGCGCCGCGCCGGGCGAGAACGACGTCGGTTACGACGCCTACCTGCGCTACACGTTTGCCACGCGTGGGACGTACTACCTGGGCGTGTCGAATTCGAACAACACGCAGTACGATCCGGAGACTGGCGACGGCGACACGGCCGGCGGCAGCAACGCCATCGGCAGCTACCAGCTCATCGTGAAGGCCTTGCCTGAGGACCCGGATGATACGCTCAGCGAAGCCACGCTCCTGGGAGCCCTCACGTCGGTCCCCCGTGAGATCAATGACGAGATCGTCACGGACGTGGACATGGATCTCTATCGGTTCACGGTGAAAGCCGAGCAACTGGTCGGCTTCGACATCGATACACCGCTCAACGCCACGGGGGGCCTGGGGTCGTACCTGCGGTTGTTTGACGAAGATGGCCAGCAACTGGCTTTCAACGACAACGGTGCCGCTTTGGGTGAACCGGCCCTGGGTCTGGATGCCTATCTGCAGTACAGCTTCACGGAAACCGGCACGTACTACCTCGGCGTGTCGAACGCGAACAACACGCAATACAACCCGGTGACCGGTGCCGGCGACACGGCCGGCGGCGACGACTCCATCGGCACGTACACCCTGTATCTGCAGGTGCTCCAGTCCGGGGATCCCGAACTCAGCCTGTCGATCAGTCCCTCCTCCCTCCGCGAAGACGGCGGCAGGGCGACTGCCACGATCACCCGCGCCAACGGTGACAATACCGTGGCGTTGGTGGTCAGTCTGGCCAGCGACGATCTGTCCGAGGCGTCGGTGCCGGCGAGCGTGACCATTCCTGCCAACAGCCTTTCGGCCACGTTTGACATCGTCGGCGTCGACGACACGCTGTTGGACGGGACGCAGACGGCCATCATTACGGCCACCGCCTCCGGATATGCGTCCGGCGGCGCGACGGTCCAGGTCACGGATGTCGAGACAGTCACCGTGACGATCAGCCCGGCGCAGATCAGCGAACAGGGCGGCATGGCGACGGGGACCGTCACGCGCAGCAATACGGACCACGCCGCCGCCCTGACTGTGGCGCTCGACAGCAGCGACACGAGCGAAGCCACCGTGCCGTCGCTCGTCGTGATCCCTGCCGGCCAGGCGTCCGTGTCGTTCGCGGTCACCGCCCAGGATGACAACGTGCTGGACGGGACGCAGACGGTTGCTATCGCGGCATCGGCGACGGACTATTTCGGCGTCGGCGCGACGATCGACGTCACTGACTTCGAGGCTCTGGAGGTGACGATCACGCCGGCTGCGATGAGCGAAAACGGAGAGACGGCGACCGCCACGGTTCGTCGCACGCACCTGAACCTCGCCGCGGCCGTCACCGTGATGTTGACCACCAGCGATCCCAGTGAAGCCACCGTTCCGTCCTCCGTCACCATCCACGCGGGACAGGCGACGGCCTCGTTCACGATCAGCGCCGTCGACGACGCCACCCTCGACGGGGCGCAATCCGTCACGATCACCGCCACGGCCACCGGGTATGTGGCCGGGGATGGCCAGATTGAAGTGACCGACCACGAGGCGCTCTCGTTGACGATTGCTCCTGCCGCCATCAGCGAGGCAGGTGGAATCGCGACGGGGACCGTCGTTCGAGGGAACACGGACGATCATGACGCGTTGACCATTACGCTGGCCAGCAACGATACGAGCGAGGCGACGGTGCCGGCGACGATCACGATTCCGGCGGGGGAGTCCAGCACGACGTTCCTCGTCACCGCCGTCGATGACGCGATTGCCGATCGGACGCAACACGTCATCGTGTCCGCCTCCGCAGCCGGGTTCGTCGGCGGCAGTGCGGCACTTGACGTCGCCGACGACGAACCGGTGCTCGCCCTGGCTCTGTCGGGCGACCTCGTGTCCGAGCACGCCGGTACGCTGGTGGCCACGGTCAGCCGCGTGTCGCCCGATCTCTCCGCGGCGCTGATTGTGAACGTGACGAGCAGCGATGAGACGGCCGCCGTCGTACCGGATACCGTCACGATCCTGGCGGGACAGGCGAGTGCTGTGTTTACGGTTACGGGCGTGGATGATTCCGTCAGTGACGGCGTGCAACGCGCGGTGATCACGGTGGCGGCGCCCGGATACCTGGCGGACGCGAAGGAGATTCTGGTCGCCGATGACGAACGCCCGTACCAGAATCCTCGTGAGCCCCTGGATGTGGAAGGCGACACGTTCATCGCGCCCCGCGACGCGCTGCTGATCATCAATATCCTCAACACCATCGGAGGAGGTCCCGCCGCTGCCGTCATGGCGCAGTACCACGGTGCGGCGAAGTATCCCGACGCGAACGGCGACAACTTCATCTCCCCGCAGGATGCCCTGCGCGTGATCAATCGCATCAACGCCGGTACAGGCGGATCAGGCGAAGGAGAGTCGCCGGCCACCGAGGAGCTGTCCCCGTCGTCACGGACATCGCCACTCGCCACCGCCCTGGTGGACGAAGTCCACGCACGCGCCATGTGGGCGTGGTATCGGCATGCGTTGGATGAAGAAGATGGGGAGGACGGAGACGAGGATGGTTCTTATTTGTGACAGGATGAACAGGATGTGCAGGATGCGCAGCTGATCCTGTAGTGAGTGTGGGGTGATGAACGTGACGGTGCAGGGGGGGGGCCGGTGGCGGCGCTGGCTGTGGCGGGCGGTCAAGACGCTCGGCATCATTGCGGTCGCCGCCGGGGTCGTATACTGGGCGCGATTTTCTCCGGTTTCGGTGCGCGAGCACCGAGTGGAACGGGGAGAGATTGTTGCCGAGGTGATGGGCACGGGAACTCTGGAGGCGCACTTTCGATCGACCATCAGTCCGCGCATATCCGGTCGCGTGCAGGAAGTGTTGGTGGACCAGGGGGACGTCGTGACGGCGGATCAGTTGCTGGTCCGGCTCGACGATGTCGACATGAAGCCGCAGGTGGAGATTGCGCGGGCTTCGGTCGCGATTGCCCAGTCTGCGCTGGATCGGCTGCAGGCGGACCTGGGCCAGACCCAGGCGATCCTCGAGCAGACGGCGCTGGAGCACCAGCGTGCCCAGGAGTTGCTGCCGAAGAACGCCATCAGCAAGTCCGAGGCCGACAAGATCACATCGGACTGGAAGGTAGCGCAGGCTGGCGTCACGCGCGCGGAAGCGGCACTGGTTGAGGCCCGCAAACAACTGGTTGCCGCGGAGACGAATCTGGCGTATCGCGAAGCCCTGCTGAGCGACACGCAGATCGTGGCGCCCTTTGGCGGGCTGATTGTGCAACGGCATCGTGATCCAGGGGATATCGCCGTCCCGGGCAGTTCCGTACTGGATCTCGTGTCCACAGAGGAACTCTGGATCACGGCGTGGGTGGACGAAACGCAGATGTCGTACGTGGCCGTCGGGCAACCGGCGCGTGTGGTGTTTCGCGCCGAGCCGGAGCACGCGTATCGCGGCGAGGTGGCGCGCCTGGGGCGCCAGGCGGACCGGGAGACGCGGGAGTTCACCGTCGACGTGCTCGTCCTGGAACTGCCGAAAAACTGGGCGATTGGCCAGCGTGCGGAGGTGTACATCGAGACGGCGCGCAAGGCGGACGTGATCGTTTTGCCTGCGCAGTATGTGCTGTGGCGTGAGCAGCAGCCGGGGGTACTGGTCCGTCAGGGAGATCGTGCCCAATGGCGCGACATTGCGTTGGGGCTGCGCGGACGAGACGTCACGGAAGTGGTGACCGGCCTGGAGCCTGGCGATACGATCGTGCTGCCTGCCAAGGCGAAGAATGCGGACATTGCGGGGAGGAGCATCCGCGCGTCATGAACCTCGCGGCCAAGGACATCCAGCACAATTTCGGCCGGTTCGCGCTGACGGCCCTCGGCATCGGTATGCTGCTGATGATCGTCATGGGCATGGGGGGAATCTACCGCGGATTGATTGAAGATGCGACCCTGCTGGTCGATCGGATCGGGGCCGATCTGTGGATTGTCCAGCGTGACACGCGCGGCCCGTTTGCGGAAATCTCCCGCGTGCCCCGCTCGCTCGTCTACCGGGCGCTGGCCGTGCCCGGCGTCGAGTCGGCGCGTGAGTTTTTGTTCCACACGATCCAGCGGCAACATCACGGCAAGCCGCTGCGGATGTCCGTCCTGGGGCTCAGCTGGCCGCTGGACAAGGGTGAATGGCTGCCGCTGGTGGCCGGGCGTCCGCTGGCCCAGAATCACTTCGAGATGGTCGCCGACACGTCGCTCGGTCTGCGCCTTGGCGAGCAGATCGCGCTCGGCAAGGACCTCTTCACAATCGTCGGGATCACCACCGGCATGGTCAGTTCCGGGGGCGACGGCATGGCGTTTGTGACCGTCTGGGACGCGCAGGCCATCCAGTTCGACATGCCGGGCGAGGCCATTCGATTGGAGCGTGCAGCGCGGGAGCGTCGCAGCCAGACGCAAGACGTATTCTTGAGTCAGCCGGCACTGGGCGAGCAGTTGGCGCGACCGACCGCGGAGCTGCCCGGCATCACTGCGCCGCAGTTGAGCGCCGTGGTCGTGCAGGTCGCACACGCCGCCGATTCCGCGCGTGTGGCGGCCGTGATGGCCGCCTGGGATGACATCTCTGTATTCACCCGCAGCGGCCAGGAAGACTTGCTGGTGCAGGGAATGGTGGACAAGGCGCGCCGGCAGCTCGGAATGTTCCGCGTGCTGTTGACCGCCATCGCCACGATCGTTATGGCGCTGATCCTCTATACGCTCACGCTCGACAAGCTGCACTCGATCGCGCTGCTCAAGCTGATCGGTGCTCCCAACCGAGTCATTCTCGGCCTGATCCTGCAGCAGGCCCTGGTGCTCGGGAGCGTGGGATACGGCATCGCCTACGTGGTCGGCCAGCAGCTCTTCCCGCGTTTCCCCCGACGCGTCGTGCTGACCAATCCCGATCTGGTGCAGCTCGCCGTGATCGTCCTGGTCATTTCCGTGCTGGCGAGCCTGGTGGGGATCTGGAAGGCCCTGCGTGTGGAACCCAACGAGGCGTTGATGGGATGAGACAGCGATGAGCGAGCGTTTGGCCATCGAAACCCGCAGCCTGAAGAAGGTCTATGGCAGCGGCAACACCGAAATTGTGGCCATGCACGATGCCACGCTGACGGTGCGACGAGGCGAAGTCATCGCCCTGCTCGGTCCGAGCGGCGCAGGCAAATCCACCTTTCTCACCGCCGTGGGGCTCATCAACCCGCCGACGTCGGGGCAGATTGCCATCGGGAACGTACCGGTTCTCGACGGCCCCCGCCCGCTGGTCAACCTGCGCCGGTTTCGGCGGCAGCACATCGGCTACGTGTTTCAAAAGTCCAACCTGATCCCGTTCCTCAACGCCCGTGAGAATGTGCAGGTGGCCCTGGAACTAAATGGCGCCCCACCGCGGGCCGCGCGGCGTCGCGCGCTGGACTTGCTCGCGGAACTGGGCGTGGCGGACCGGGCTGACCACGGCACGTCCATGCTCTCGGGCGGCCAGCAGCAGCGGGTGGCCATTGCGCGGGCATTGGCCAACCAGCCCAGCGTGATCCTGGCGGACGAGCCGACGGCGGCGCTTGACAGCCATCGCGGTCGCCAGGTCATGGAGCTCTTCCAGCGTGTGGCACACCAGCACGGCGCGGGAGTGATCGTCGTGACGCACGATCACCGCACGCTCGATGTCTTCGACACGATCTACGAAATGGAAGACGGGGTCATTCGGCGCATGGCGCCTCTGTCGACAGTATTGTCGACACGCTAGGGTGCAGCTTCTGGTTGGGTCGCCTGCCACGCGTGGACATCGCGGCGGAAGGCCGACAGCAGTGCCGTGCGGTCATTCTGCATCAGGTAGATCTTGGTGTCCCACTGCACTTCTTCCCCCGGGGCCGCACGCAAGGATGCGATGGGCCCGGCATGGAGACAGGGGATGTTCGTATTGGTCATCAGCATGGAACGCACTTCGTTGCCGGCGATGCCGACCAGATGCCGGCCGTCGCGCGTCACCCGCGCAATGAGCGCATGCTCACTGGTCTGGTCCAGCACCCACCAGCCATCCGGCGCGACTCGCGTGTGCGTGTAGCTGGGCGCCAAGGCATCGGTGAGCATCAGCACCCAGGGCTTACGCCCCATCGACTCGGGCGTGGGTGTGGTTGCAGCCAGGCTGGTCCATTCGCCCGCCACCCAGGCGTACGTGCGGCTCAAGTCCCACCGCTGCCCCACCGCGGTGGCGGGCGCCAGCGAGAGGCACAACTGGCAGGTCAGGTTGGTCAGCGGCTGCGGCGTCCCGTTGCGGACCTTCATGATCACCGCGACGCCGTCGTCCTCTGGCGTCGCCGTGGCACCGAACCCCACACCTTCCCGGGTCGCTGCCCAGTAGCGGATGGTCCCTGTGTCCGGATCACGCTCCCAGCGCGGCAGTCGCTCGAGCCGGGACAGGGGCGGCATGTCGGCGCGCTGGTGATCAATGAAGTGCAGCCCCAGGGAGCTGTGTAGCGTCTCCGGGGCCCGGAGCTCTACGTATCCCTCGAGCCACGGCGCGTGAACAGCGATCGACAGGTATCCGAATTCGCCTGCCGCAGCCGGAGTCTTCCCCTCCAGCCGAATGGTGGGCTCAGGCGTTGGCCCGTCAGCCTGCGCAGTCGCCATCAGGCCATAAAGCAGCAGTGTCGACATCATCGGCGTGTCTCCGTCACTTGGGTGCCTGACGTTCACGGGCAACGATCGAGCGTGTTGCAGAAGCGGCAACACAAGAGCCGATCGCTGGCTCAGAGTTAGTACTGCCGCGCGCAACAGATGCCCCGATGTCGGCACGCGCATGAGCCGCGGACCGTCTGGCGCGGTGAAGGCCGACAAGGAATCCCACGACGCCCGCCGTGGATGTCCCCAAGACCAGCTGCCACCAGATGGACGATACCGCGAACGCACGAGACGGCGTTTCGACCGCGTGAGCCACGACCGAGACCGCCACGAGGAGCACACAGCTGACGACGTTGCCCCAGATGATCCACGACCAGCGTACACCTCCCGCTGAGACGATTCTCAACTTCTCGAAGTAACTACCCTCGATCCACGTCGACAGCGCCACGGCCAACACGACCCAGATCGGCCCCATGGCGTACGCGGCGGGCACGGCAATCGGTAGGAGCACGAATCCGGCGGCGGTACTGATCGTGTTCGCCGCCATGGCATGGAAGAGCGGCTGCTGCGACACACCCGCGCGCCTTATGAACGGACTTTCACACAGCGCGGCGAGCATCGTCGCGGGAATGGCAAGCACCCCGAAAAACGGTGCTACCCCGGGGACAAGGGTGGGGGCAATGATATTGGCCCACACAGCCGGCGGTAACGACCAGGAGCATGTTGCCGCCGCCACGATTACCACAGGAAGCCAGAGCATACGCCAAGTCCTCCGCCAGACGGTGCGCCTCGCGGACGAGTCACAACAGGTAGCATATCGGGGACGACGGTCGAGGACAACAAAGCCGTCCGGCGGCGCTTGCCGTTGCTGATTGACGCCGCCCCCGCATTTGGCTAAGTTGCCAAATGTCTGCGGCAGCAGTGTCAGTTGCGTCCCGCACCGCTCGCATCACAGCACACAGAGGAGCCACGCCATGGTCGACCAGGTAACTCGACGCCGTTTTGTGACCACCGTCGGTGCAGGGGCGGCGTTTGCCGCTGGTTCCGCGGTTGCTGCGCCGGCGCCGTCCGACCTGCAGGCACCTGCGGTGAAAATTATCGCCGTGGCCTGCAGTCCGCGCCGCGGCAAGACGACCGCCCAGGCGCTGAACATCTGTCTGCAGGCCGCCAAGGACGTTGCGCCCGAGCGGATCGAGGTGGAGCTGATTGATCTGGGCGGACTCAAGATCCCGGCCGAGCTGGCGGCCGGACTGCCGCTGGCGCCCGGCGAACGGGACGACTTTCCCGCGGTGGCGGAAAAACTGGCGGCGTCTCAGGTCGCCGCGATCGTTGTGGGAACGCCCGTGTATTTTGCCAACATGTCGGCGCTCTGCAAAGCGTTCCTCGATCGCTGTGGCGTGTTCCGCAAGAACAACTTTGCGCTGGCGGGCAAGGTGGGTGCCGTCCTGGCGGTGGGGGCGGTGCGCAGCGGCGGCCAGGAACTGGTGATCCAGTCGGTTCAGGCGTCGTTGTTCTGCCACGAGATGCTGGTCGTCGGCGACGGACGTCCGACCGGCCATTTCGGCGCGCGCCTGTGGAATGACGGGGCCGACGACATCAGCCAGGACGAGTTCGGAGTCGGGACGGCCAAGAACCTGGGTCGCCACGTGGCGGAAGTCGTCCTCGCCCGGCAGACACCGTGAGAGGCGGATGCCACGTTGACAACGCGGCTGCTGGTTACTTGCTCGATCGAGGCGTCCGCTCTCGGTTGTGGGCCGGGACCCGCTTCGCTGTCCCCTGACCGGTCCCGCAGCTGACACAACGCCACCGCATTCAGCCGCAGCCGAGGTCCTTGACAAAACTCGCGGTCGGAGTGACCACATCCGGTGAGACGCCCAGCTGTTCGACGATGATCGCGCGCAGCGCGAGCCACACGTCATTGGCCTGAGCGCCGCGGTACTTGTCTGCCAGCCGCTCGAAGTTCCGTGCCAGCGTGGCTTCCGCCAATCCGCGCAGAGTGCTGCAGTGCTTGGCCGGGTGAACCGCGAACGGGCGGGTCAGCACGGCAAGCAGCACAGCGCTCGCCGCCGCGGTGCCAAGGCCCGCCAACGACACAACCGGCACGCCGACGGCTCGATGTAGGGCGATCCCGACTCCCACGCTGAGCACGACGACAGCGCCAGCGCAAGCCCAGACGAGCCAAGGAGCGCGCTCCAACTGCGGCACAGTGAGACCTGCCACACGCTGCAGTTCGGCCCAGAACCTGCGACGTCCTCGCAATGGCAGCAGCGCCGCGGTGGTGTCTCGCGGACGCAGGCGGCAGGTCACCCCCAGTGCCCTGGCGGCGCGGCGCAGTGCGTAAAATGCGCCGGCAGACAGGCATACCGACGAACTGCGCGTCTCGTACTTGCTCGCGAGGATGAAATCGTACACGTCGCCCACGGTCCGCATACGAGCGACCTCGTCGTCCGGCAGCTGGATCGAAAACGTCTGTTCAATTTCCAGAACGAGCTCAACTGCATCGAGTCCCATGGTTGGTCCTCCACGCTCCGTCACAGCAGAGCATTTGCCGACCCCACGTGCGAGTGTCCGGGTGCCTCCATTGTAGTGCTCCCAGGACGAAGCACCAAGGAATGCTCGCGATTCACTGACCAGCGCCGCGGCATCTCCGCCCGGAGGTTCCTCCTGTTCCTCCTGATCATCCTGTCTGAGATCCACTCTCTTGCCAATTCCGCTCCAAGCGGCTGAGAACCGCGTCAGGTCGGTCTGTACGGTCCGGGAAACAGCGTCGCGAACTGCCGTTCTAGCTCCACGTCACGATCTCTTGCAGCGGCTTTCGGCTGAGCACCGGTACCCTGGCATTCTCCGCCGGATAACCCACCACCAGCAGCAGAAACGGCCGCTCATTGTCGGGCCGCTGCAGAATGGCGTTGAGAAAATTCATCGGGCTGGGCGTGTGCGTCAAGGTGACCAGCCCTGCATGGTGCAGCGCGGCGATCAACAGTCCGGTCGCGATGCCCACCGATTCTGCCACATAGTAATTTTTCGCCGTGCCGTGATTCGGGAGCAGCCGATAGCTTTCCGCGAAGATGGCGATGAGGTAGGGTGCCGTCTCCAGATACGGCTTGTGCGCGTCGGTGCCCAGCGGGGCCAGGTCATCGAGCCAGTCTTGCGTCGCGCGGGTGGCGTAGAATTCGCGTTCTACTGCCTCGGCAGCCTCGCGAATCTGCTGCTTCAGCTCGGGGTCGCTGACGACGCAGAAATGCCACGGCTGCCGATTCGCGCCGCTGGGGGCCGTACCTGCTGTGCGGAGCGCTTCATCGATCACCGCGCGGGGCACGGGCCGGCTCGAGAAGTCGCGCACGCTCCGCCGGCGCTGCAGCTCTTCGCGAAAGGCGGTCGCGCGCTGCAGCATTTCCGCCGCCGGGTACTCACGATAGGACGTCAACGGGGTGAATTCTGCCGCAGGCACGGGAACCTCGCTTCAGCAGTCGGGCAGCGAAACGGCACGTCGCCTGGGAACTGGTGACGTACCGGTTTGTCGATCGTCAGTCTAGGACATATGATGTGGATGGGCGAGCGGCAAAGCCCGTCGACCAAGTATCGGATTCGAGTCTGCGTTCCGAAGCGTCAGGTCCTGCCACCGTGCAGTGATGCGGTTCTCCGCAGCGCTCTGACTCGCATTTGGGATCGTCGCTCGCCCGTTTCATTTTCCTGGTCACGTCTCGGCAGGGAAATTCTGCCGGTCCGCGCCGATCGGCGCGCGCCGGTCGACCGGCGGCGGCTCGGCCGGAGCCTCGCCCTCCCTTCATGCTCTCCTCACTACTTTCTCCTCTCTCGACGCCCGCGGCTCGGCAGGAGCCTCGCCCTCCCTTCATGCTCTCCTCACTACTTTCTCCTCTCTCGACGCCCGGCGGCTCGGCAGGAGCCTCGCCCTCCCTTCATGCTCTCCTCACTACTTTCTCCTCTCTCGACGCCCGCGGCTCGGCAGGAGCC
>JALOQX010000466.1 GCA_025459265.1 Pirellulaceae bacterium
GACGGCGTGTCGCAAGGCGCCATCGCCAGCTACACCTTCACCAATGTCACGGCCAACCACACCATCCAGGCCACGTTCAAGGTGGCGACCTTCGTGATCACGCCGACCGCCGGTGCGAATGGCACGATCACGCCAAATGCGCCGCAGACCGTCAACTACGGCGGCAGCGCGGCCTTCACGATCGCGCCGAACACCGGCTATGTCATCGACAACGTGGTCGTGAACGGTGTTTCCCAGGGCGCCATCGCCAGCTACACTTTCACGAATGTCACGGCCAACGGCTCAATCGTCGCCTTCTTCAAAGTAGCGAACTTCCTGATCACGCCGACGGCGGGTGCGGGCGGCACGATCACGCCGAGCACGTTGCAGACGGTCAACTACGGCGGCAGCGTGGCCTTCACGATTGCGCCGAACACCGGCTACAACGTCGTTGATGTGCTGGTGGACGGCGTGTCGCAGGGCGCCATCACCAGCTACACCTTCACCAACGTCACGGCCAACCACACGGCTCTTCTTGCCAGCCGTCATGAAGTGACCCTCTGACGCAGGGCATCCCTGCGTCCCAACCGACACGGGGACTGATCGATAACGAAAAGGGGCAGGGGGAGGGCTCCACCTCCCCCTTTTCTTGGGGAATGACCGCCGATGGCGAAGCAATCACAGTATCTACAGCACACAACGCTCTTGATCGTCGGTGCGGTCTTGGTCGCCGCGATCACTGCAACAACAATCCACGCGCAACAACCTCCCCCATGGCCGCAAGAGTTCTACGGCACTGTTGAGGTGTACGGCCAGCCGGCCGCGGTCGGCGCTCAGATCGAAGCCAGAGGCGCCGGCGTGACGATCCCCGCGCCGAACAACCCCCTGACTGTGACTGTCGCGGGGCGGTACGGCGGCCCCACGTTCGGGGATCCCAAATTGGCCGTCCAGGGCCTCATTGAAGCCGGGACATCCATCGAGTTCTACGTCGATGGCGTGAAAGCGGAGTGCGCGCAGCCTGGCGGCACATGGCGGAGCAGCTATCCGTTCACTTCTGGAGACATTACGGAACTGAACCTGAGGGTGAGACGCTGGCTATTCCTGCCACTCGTCTTGAGGTGACCCCCTGACGTAGAGCGTCCTTGCATCCCGGCGGACACGGCGGCTCTTCGATAGCGACAAGGGCGAGGAACCACATCCTTTTTCGAGGAACAAACATCGATGGCGAAACAATCATTGCATCTACGGCACGCGACGCTCTTGATCGTCGGTGCCATCTTGATCGCCGCGATCACAGCGACCCCAACCCACGCGCAACAACCTCCCCCGGTGCCCCATGCTTTCTATGGTTCGGTTGAGGTGAACGGCCAGCCGGCCGCAATCGGCGCCCAAATCGAAGCTCGGGGCGCCGGCGTCAAGGTCGGCATACAGGGCAACCCCTTGAGTGCGACTGTCGCGGGGCGGTATGGCGGCCCCACACTCGGAGAACCCAAGCTGGGCGTCCAGGGGTATATCACAGACAAGACACCCATCGAATTCTACGTCGACGGCGTGAAGGCGGAATGTGCGCGACCTGGCGGCCCGTGGGAGAGCAGCTATCCGTTCGCTTCCGGCGTGGTCACGGAGCTGAACCTGAAGGTGGGACAGACCGCCACTGCGACAGCCACGCCAACGAACACGCCACTTCCAATGGCCGCCAGTGCGTCGCCCACTCCCACGGCAAACAGCGCGTCACAGCCGACGTGGACCACAGAGCCCGCCACACCCACTACCAGCGCTGCGACACCGAACGCAGTGCGCGCCACCCGCACGCCGCGCAACGCCACCCCAACGTCGGTCGGGGCAATCAGCGCGGCCACTGTCACGCCGACGTCACAGGCCACCCCGGCGGCGTTGCCCTCATCGACGCCGATCGCGGCGGGAAATGCCGCAAATGTGTTGGCAAGTCCCACGCCAACGGTTTCCTCGGTCAGCAAGGGGGATGCGTCCCCTGCCCAAGCCAGCCCGAGGCCCGCTCCGCAGAATGCGATGGTCGCGACCGTTCCAGTCTCAGCTACGCCGCCGGAGCCGGTGAAATCCGAAGTCGTCGCAGCGGCGCTCGCAAATGCGGCCAAGCCTGATGGTACGCGCACGCCAGCGTCGTCCGTTGCCCGAGTGACCGGCGCGCCCCGCGGCACGAGCGCGCCCATCCTTGGGGCGGGCGCAGTTGCCGACACGATGCCGCCCGCTGTTACTGCGGTAGCGTCTACCAGAACGCTTTCCTCTATTCTCCCGTGGGCTGGCGCCGGTCTATTGCTGCTTGCATTCGGACTGGTAGGTGTCGTGGTAGGGGTAGGCCTGCGGCCCGGCAAATCCGATCGCGCCGGGCGCAATTCCAAGGAACAACGATAAGGAATAAGTTCCGCCGTTGGCCCGGTCGGAGACCGGCCAAAGCGGGAAGTAATACTTTGACAGACCCTTACCACGAGGGACTACCGGAAGTGGCGCCATACGCGGCAGATCCCATTGCGCCCCTGCATCACCCCTTCAGCGCCTCGAGCGTGCTGACCAAGTCTCTCTGCCACCCGCCCGCCTCGCGTAGCTCCAACCAGATGGCGCGGCGGGCCACGCGTGCCGGCGCCCCCAACTCCTGTAGCTGGCTCTGTAGCCTGACGCGATCCATGCTCTCCAGCGCAGCGGATTTGAGCACAAGCTGCCCATCCTCCTGGCTGATGGCTTCCACCCCCACGTTCACCGCGAGCACCTTGACCCGGACGACGTACAGCAGGTTTTCCACCGGCTCCGGCAGCGGGCCGAAGCGATCGATCAACTCCTGGGCCATTTCGTCGATGGCCGCCTGATCCGTCAAACCGGCCAGGCGGCGGTAAAGTTGCAGACGCAGGCTCGCGTCGGGCACATAGTTCTCCGGCAGGCGGGACGGCAGGTTCAGGTCGAGCGTGACGGTCGGCGCCAGGGGCTCTTCCAGCAAGTTCCGACGGGAGACGGTCGACGGAAGACGGTCGATGTCGTCCTCCGTCCTCCGTCCTCCGTCCTCCGTCAGCTTCTCCCGCACCTCCGTCCTCGCCTCGGCGACTGCCTGCGCCAGCAGCCGCGTGTACAGATCGAAACCGACTGCGGAGATGTGACCGTGCTGCCGCGCGCCGAGCAGCTCGCCAGCGCCGCGGATCTCCAGGTCTTCCATGGCGATGCGGAAACCCGCGCCCAGCTCGCTGGCCTCCTGGAGCGCTTCCAGTCGCCGCCGCGCATCCTCGGTCAACGTCTTGTACTTGTCCACCAGCAGATACGCGTAGGCTCGCAACGCCGAACGTCCCACACGGCCGCGCAACTGGTAGAGTTGCGCCAGGCCGAACTGATCCGCCCGGTTAATGATGATCGTGTTCGCGTTCGGGATATCAAGTCCGCTTTCGATGATGCTCGTGCAGACGAGAACGTCGTAGGTGCCCTCGGCGAAGGCCAACATCACCGCCGAGAGTTCTTTCTCCGGCATTTGCCCGTGACCGACCGCGACGCTCGCTTCGGGCACGATTTTCTGGACGCGTGCCGCGATCTGCTGGATGCCCTGGACGCGGTTGTGCACGAAGTAGATCTGCCCGTTGCGGTCCAGCTCGCGCAGGATCGCCTGGCGGATCAACGATTCGTCGAACTCCCCGACGAAGGTCTT
>JALOQX010000467.1 GCA_025459265.1 Pirellulaceae bacterium
GATGTTCTTCCGCGTGACGCTCCCCAATATCAAGTGGGCCCTGTTGTACGGAGTCATCTTGTGCAACGCCCGCGCGATGGGCGAGTTTGGCGCGGTGTCGGTCGTCTCCGGCCACATTCGCGGCAAGACGAACACGATCCCGCTGCACGTGGAGATTCTCTACAACGAATACAACGTCGTCGCGGCATTTGCGATGGCCTCCCTGCTGGCGCTGCTGGGCCTGGTGACCTTGGCCGCCAAGACGTATCTGGAATGGAAGGTCCGGCAGCAGTTGCGGGCCACCTGGGAGCCGGCGGCGGGGGCTGAGTCATGAGCATTGAAGTCCAACACGTCTCGAAGACCTTTGGCACTTACCCGGCGCTGCTGGACGTGAGCATGCACGTTCACGACGGAGAGCTCGTCGCGCTGCTCGGCCCCTCCGGTTCGGGCAAGACGACGTTGTTGCGGATCATCGCCGGGCTGGAATCGCCGGACGCCGGCCGCGGCCGGATCCTGTTTCACGGCCAGGATGTCGCGCGGCGGCGCGTCGGCGAGCGGCACGTCGGTTTTGTGTTCCAGCACTACGCGTTGTTCAAGCACATGACGGTGTTCGAGAACATCGCCTTCGGCCTGCGCGTCCGCCCGCGGTGCGAGCGTCCGAGCCGGCAGGCGATTCACGACAAGGTGACCCGGCTATTGCAATTGATTCAGCTGGAGAACTTCGGGCGGCGGTATCCGTCGCAGCTTTCGGGCGGCCAGCGACAGCGGGTGGCGCTGGCCCGGGCCCTGGCCATCGACCCGAACGTGCTGTTGTTGGATGAGCCGTTCGGGGCGCTGGATGCCAAGGTGCGGCAGGGCCTGCGCGAGTGGCTGCGCCGCCTGCACGACGAACTGCACGTGACGAGCATTCTCGTGACGCACGACCAGGAGGAAGCCCTCGAGGTGGCGGACCGCGTGGTCGTCATGAATCAGGCGCGCATCGAACAGGTGGGCCCGCCGGCCGAGGTGTTTCATCACCCCGCTTCCGAGTTCGTGATGGACTTCCTGGGACAAGTCAACGTGTTCCACGGCCGCATGGAACAGGGCCGTGCCGTGCTGGGTGGCACGCTGCCGGACGTGGCGTCCCGCGGCTCCGCCCGGGACACGCTGTATGTGCGTCCCCATGATGTGCAGATCGAACGGAGGCTCAACGGAGTACCCGCCCTCCACGCGCGGGTCGTCCGGGTGAACCGCGCCGGCGCGCTGGCGAAAGTGCTGCTGGCCACGGCCGACGGACGCGCCGTGCATGCGGAGCTGCCGCTGGACAGGCTGGAAGAACTGTCGTTGCGGCCCGGCGAGGCAGTGTACGTGTCGGCCCGCCATGCCCACGTGTTTTCCAGCGACTACGTGATTTAGGTGCGCGACGTGAACGATGTAACGCAAGAACCAGGAGGCGGAAAAGTCATGGATGGCAACGAACCGATGGAGCCGCGAAACCGCGCCGGCGAATCGCTGCGCGAGCAGGACCTGGACCAGATCCGCGAGTCGCTCCGCGGGTTGCGCTATGGGGTCGTGAACATCGTCGTGCAGGACGGAGTGATCGTGCAGATCGACCGGACCGAAAAGCGACGGATCCGCCGGGACCTCTCCGGCTCGGAGGTGCGCTCCAGTAGATGACCATTACCGACCCGTCACGCGGTGACAGGTCGTGGGCATAGATCGGCCGACCCGATTCAGGGAGGCTTGTGTTCGACTCGTCGTTTCGCTGCTGACCACTCATGTCGGAGGCATGCGAGCATCTCAGGATGATCTCCATGCACTCGACAAACACCCTCTCATTCGTGCGGACCGCCGCCGCGTGCGTCTTGCTCGCGCTCTGTGGCTGCCAGGAGTCACTGCCCCCGGACCGCGTTCCCGTCGTGCCGGTGGAAGGTGCGCTGACCTTTGACGGCAAGCCCGTCCCGGGCGCGCTGGTCGTCTTTCACCCCACGGACGCCGCACTGCTGGACAAGGTGCCGCCCCCCCGCGCGACCGTGCGGGAAGACGGCACGTTCAAGCTCACGACCTACACCGCCGACGACGGCGCGCCGGTCGGCGCGTACCAGGTCACGGTGGAGTGGCGCAAGCTGGTCGACAAGGACGGGGACGTGAAAGCGGGTCCGAACGTGTTGCCCGAACGCTACACGCGGCCGAAGACCAGCGGCCTGGTGGCGCGCGTCGTGGAAGGCGCGAACCGGCTCCCGCAGTTCGTCGTGAAGCGTTAGGCAGAAGTCAGAATTCAGAATTCAGAATAAGGACCTTACTCATGAACGCTACCCACTTCTCTCGGTCACGAGGTTTTACACTCGTTGAGCTGCTCGTGGTGATTGCCATTGTCGGCGTGCTCGTGGCGCTGTTGTTGCCGGCCGTGCAACTGGCGCGGGAGGCCGGCCGCCGCTCGAGTTGCCAGAACAACCTGCGGCAGCTGGCGCTGGCCGCCCACAACTTCCACGATGGCAAAGGGCATCTGCCTTCCAGCATCCGACCGGCCGGACTGACGCCGCTCCCGCGCATTGCCGGGCTGACCCTCTTGTTGCCGTATCTGGAGGAAAACGTGGCCTATGAGAACTATGATCAGACCGTGAACTGGCACCACGCCACGAACCGGCCGGTCGTGTCGCGCAGAATCGACAATCTGCTGTGCCCGTCCAGTCCGCGTCCGAACCGGCTCGACGGGCTTCCCGAGGCCAGTCCGTGGACGCCCGATGTGAACGCCTGCACGGACTACTCGCCGACCATCGGCGTCGACGAGCGGCTGGTGACTGCCGGACTGGTGGACCGGGCGGGATCCGGCATGCTGCCCAAGAACCAGACGCCCACCCTGGGAGACGTGACCGACGGATTGTCGTATACGATCTTGTATGCCGAGTCAGCTGGCCGTCCCTACCTGTACCGCAAGAACGTGCTCGTGAACGAAGACTTGACGGTGCAGCGGGTCAACGCGGGTGGCTGGGCGCGGCCGGCCAGCGACTTCAGCGTCGACGGCAGCAGCTATGACGGGCTCACCTTCCCGGGTCCGTGCGCCATCAACTGCACGAACGGCGAGAATGCCGCCGGCGTGACGTTTCCCTTGCCATACTACGGCTCGGAGGGCACGGGCGAAGCTTACGCCTTCCACACGGGGGGCGCCAATGTGGCGATGGGAGACGGTTCGGTGCGGATGATCAGTGACACCATCCAGGTCCGGGAATTCGCCCGCCTGGTCACGCGCAACGGCGGTGAACTGGCGGAACGTTCTCCCCAGCGTTAACCGGCCTACGACCACTCTCGTCGCACTGCCGACTGCTGTTCGACCCGCAGTGACGTCCGCCGTGTCTCGCCTGCCGCATGTGCGGCAGCAGCGATCGGACGCGGCCGCGCTCCTTCGCGCACAGGCGAACGATCGATGCAAAACGTGCTCACAACAGCCGGCTTGGGGATGCCACGCGCCACACCC
>JALOQX010000190.1 GCA_025459265.1 Pirellulaceae bacterium
GTCCTCGCCTGCGGCTGCGGGTTAAACGAAGCGTGGCCGTGCCGCTCCCGAGTGCGCCGCAGGTGTCGCATCCCCGGGAAGATAGGGGGGTAAGGGCGGGACGGGGGGAGCGTGAGGGACGCGGGGAGGCCGGGGACGAGGAGCCAGGCGGGGGGTGAGCCGCGCCGCGCGGCGGCACCCTCTTGACTGATGCACATGATAAAGGCGAACCGGGAGGTGTCGCGGGCTGGTCAGCGGCGGGGAGCCGGCGCGGCGCAGGCGCGCGAACTGACGCGGGAGGCCGCCGGAGACGGCCGACCAGCCGTGGGCGCAGGCAGAAGTGACATGTTCTTCAAGCACCGGGGGGCCGACCGCGCGCACCCTTGGCTCCCCCATCGGCTCGGAGAGCGTTGATTCCGTTGAGGTCAGAGTGACACGAGACGGATCGTTGGGCACACCGCGAGGAGCAAGGCAGCGGGTGAGCCGTGACGCGGCGAGCTGGCAGAGCGGCCTGCAGCGCATGACACGGATGTGTCACACATCCAAATGCCCCCGGCTTGCCTGGGGGGCGTGTGCGTTCTTTGCTACAACTGGGCACGCCCCGACTCACACGCTTCTTCCTCTCTCCTCTCTCCTCTCTCCTCTCTCCTCTCTATTCTCTCCTCTCTCGTTCCCGCCCCGGCCGGCCGGACAAGCGCCGAGCGAGTCGGGAGGGAACGGCACGTGTTCCAGCCGCAGGGCCGAGTTCGCCGGCAGACGGGCAGCGCCCTGCGCGCTGTGCGGCGGTGGCCCGCACCTGCCGTTGGTGCCGCAGGAGGCGGCGCACCGTGGTGGCCGAGGCGGCGCCGGCGACCACCCTCCGGGAGCAGGCAGCTGGCTGGGCCGGCGGTGGGATCGGCGCACCGTCCGCTGCGGCCCCGCCCGTACGGCACGATCAGGCCGTCGCTGACTTTACAGGCCGGGCGGAATCCGGCACAATAGAGCGACAGTCCGGTACCTGTTCGCCGACCTCTCTGTCGTAGGGAGGTCGCGTTTTTTTGTGTGACTGCGGAGCGCGAGGAATGACCGACTACATCCCCATGACCCGCGAGGGCTACAATCGCAAGCGGGCGGAGATCGCCCGCCTGGAAGAGGAAGAAATGCCGATCATCCTGGAGAAGATCGCCGCCGCGCGCGGAGAAGGGGATTTGAGTGAGAACGCGGAGTACCACGCGCAGCGCGAGGCGCAGGGACTCCTGCAGGCCCGGATCAACAAGCTCCGGAGCGATCTGGCCCGGGCGACCATTGTCGACCCCAGCAAACTGCCCACCGATCGCGTGGCGTTCGGGGCCACGGTGGTCGTTCGCGATCTGGATCTGGACGACCAGGAGGAGTTCACGCTCGTCGGGGCCGGCGACGAGGACTACGACGCCGGCAAATACCTGATCACGAGCCCGATCGGACAGGGACTGTTGGGCAAGCAGGTCGGGGACAAGGTAGAGATCCCGGTGCCGCGCGGGGTGCTCAAGTACGAGATTCTCGACATCCGCTTCGTAGAGAGGTAGCCGACCATGCGCTGGATGACGTGTTGCGGCTGGTGCATGTTCGCTTTCGCGACCCTGCAAACAGGCCGCGCGGGCGATGACGCCCCTGTGCTCCCGAGTCGGGCTGACGTCGCGGCGGTGCTGGCGGCGGCGCAGGCTCGCGCTGCGTCCGAGCAAGTCGCGCGGGACGTCCACATCGTGCTGCTGGCGGACGAAAAGGACCACGGGCCCGACGAGCATGACTATCCCCGCTGGCAGTCACGTTGGGCGCTGCTGCTGGGGGGTGCCGGCGCTTCGTCTGCCAGCGCGGCCAACCTGGTCGGGCCTGATCGCGCCGAGGCCGAAGTTGCGCGGGGCGCGCCGGGCGTACGCGTGGAAACGGCGTGGTCCTGGCCGCGTGCCGACCAATGGGCGCGGGCGGACGTGGTGGTCGCGTTCTGCTACCTGCGGTGGAACGAGGAGCGGTTGGCGCAGGCGCGCGCCTTCCTTGAGCGCGGCGGCGGACTGGTGCTGATCCACTCCGCGACGTGGACCATGCCCGGTCCCTCGCCGGACGTGGCGGACGTGGTCGGTGTGGGCGGGTTTGAGCAGTGGCGTCACGGGGCGGTGCGGCTGCGGATCACGCGTCCCGAGCACCCGTGCTGTGCCGGCTTGCCGCCGGACATCGTGCTGCACGACGAAAGCTACTGGCCGCCCACGCCCGCCGTGGATCCGCGCCGCGTGGAAAGCCTGGCGGTCAGTGACGAGGTGTCCGGCGGGGCGGACGGAGCCAGCGCGCCGCAGCCGATGTTCTGGGCCTATGAGCGGGGTGCGGGACGTGTGTGGGGCTGCGTCCTGGGCCACAGCTCGGCCACATTCGATCACCCCTATTTTCGACTCCTGCTGCTGCGGGGCATCGCCTGGGCGGCCCGCGAGCACCCGTTGCGTTTGGATCCGCTGGCGGTGCGCTGCGCCGCCTGGCCCGAATGAAGGTCCGACCGCGCCGTGCGGCCGCGGCCGCTCACGCTTCGTCCTGCGCGGCCCGCCGGATCAGTGCGGGAAGCCGCTCGAGCTCCAGCCGGGTCCCGAACGTGACCGGCTGCGCGACGGCGCGCTCCAGCCGCGCCAGGAACTGGCGACGCGGGATCTCATGGGCCCCCATGCGCAGCGCGTGGGCGGTCGCTTGCTGAATATCAAACAAGCTGTAACCACGCGTCGCGAGATGCGCGACCAGCGCCACCAGCGCGACCTTGGAGGCGTCGGTCACGCCATGAAACATGGATTCTCCCGCGAAGAACCCTCCCAGGGCCACGCCGTAGATGCCGCCGACCAGCGCGTCGGCCTGCCAGACCTCCAGGCTGTGGGCGTGGCCCGCCAGGTGCAGTTCGCCGTAGACGCGCCTGATCTCCGGCGTGATCCAGGTGTCCGACTCCCGACCCCGCGGGGCGGCGCAGGCCGCAATCACGTCGGCGAATGCCCGGTCGCAGGTGAGCTGGAAACAGCCGCTACGAATGCGGCGGGCCAGTCGGCGTGAGACGTACACGGCGTCGAATTCAATCACGGCGCGCGGGTCGGGCGAAAACCAGGCCAGGATCTTCCCGCCCGCGGCACCCAGCGGCCACGGAAAGATGCCGCGCCGGTAGGCTTGCAGCACGCGCGCGGGCGTGAGTCGGCCGCCCAGGGCGACCAACCCGTCCGCATCGGTCTGCCAGACGGGTGGGAAATCGTCTTCGTTGCCAGACACGCTCATGGCGATCCCCGGCGGTCTCCGCGGGCCGCCCGCGAAACCGGCCTCGCACGCTCGTGCTATTCTAATGCCAGAACGGGGTATAATGCAGACGTGCGATCCACCGGGAACACCACCAGGCAGCCATGGACCACTCATGAGTGAATGTGAACGTGATCAGGACGGCGGCGCAGCCGGACCGTGTGTGACCGATCAGGTGCCTCCTCCGCAGTCCAACGTGTCCTGGGAACCCTCCGGACCGCTGCGGCAGGCAGCGGCGCGCGCGGAGCCGCCCAAAGACCGCGTCGCATGGTTGATGAGCGCGACCAGCCTGTTGCTGCTCCTGAGCATCTTTCTGCCCTACATGGTCGAGAAGATGACGTTCGCCTTCACGCGGGGTAAGCAGCGGGCGCTGTACGAACTGGCGGGCGAAAAGCTCCAGAATGTGGGCCTCCAGGATCTGTCGCTGGCGTACCAGATGATCGCGCACCGCGTCGAGCCGAGCGTGGTGCACATCAGTGTGGTGGCCGTCCCCGGTGCGTCGGACCTGGCGTCTGGCGAGACGCCCTGGCCGCACCCGTCCGCGGGACAGGGGTCGGGGATCATCGTCGATCCCGAGGGCTATATCGTCACCAACGCCCACGTGCTGTTCCAGGCCAGTCAGATTCGCGTGCGACTGAGCGACGGACGCTCCGTGCCGGCGACCGTCGTGGGCACCGATCGGGAGACGGATATGGCGGTCCTGAGAGTGTCCGCCGGGGATCTGATCGCGGCCCAGTGGGGGGACAGCGATGAGATCGAGGTCGGTGCGCTCGTGTGGGCGGTCGGCAGCCCGTTGGGCCTGCAACGGAGCGTGACCTTTGGCATCCTCAGCGGCAAGCACCGCTCATTCACGTCCGAACCGACCAACGGACGACTCAGCTTATCCGGACTGGCGAATGGGTCGCCCTACCACGACTTCCTGCAGACCGATGCGGCGGTCAATCCGGGCAACAGCGGCGGTCCGCTGGTGGATGCCCGGGGCCGCGTAATCGGTGTGAATACGGCGATCATCGGAGAAACCTATCAGGGCATCAGCCTGGCGATCCCCAGCAGCATCGCGCGGCCGGTGTACGAACGGATCGTGCGGGACGGCCGGGTGGTGCGTGGTTGGTTGGGTGTCTTGCCGCGTGACCTTGCGCACGACGAAGCAGCCAGTCTCGGGCTGGACAATGCGACCGGCGCGTTGATTATGGAAGTCCGCCCCGACTCGCCTGCCCAGCGTGCCGGCTTGCTGCCTAACGACGTGATCATTCGCTGGGACGACAAGCCGGTTAACAGCCGCACGGACCTGTTTTCCCGCGTCGCGTTGACCGAAGTCGGTGTGCCGGTGAATGTCGTGATCGTGCGGGACGGGGCGACCCTGACGCTGCAGGTCACGGTCGTGGCTCGCCCGTTTGGTGGTTGAGCTCGGCGACGGATGGTCGGCCCAGGCGGGCGAACGACCCGCTTTTCGGCCGCGTTTTGCGCGAAAAAGAACGACGTTGACCCGTTGCGGAGGCGTTCTTATAATGCCCGGCCGTGCTCTCGGAGACCCACTGGCCGGTTGGCCCAGAACCGGCGGGTCCGGAGGCTGGCAAGACAGGGAAGCGACACGCCGCCCGTGGCCGCGCTAGGGGTTCTCCCGCGGCCCACAACGCCACAGGAAGCGCCGGTGTCCTTCGGTTCATCGTACGAGATCAAAGAGCAAGTGCGTCAGGCGACCGATCTGGTGGATCTGGTCAGCCGGTCGGTGAACTTGCGCCGCCAAGGGCGCATCTTCGTGGGCCTCTGCCCCTGGCACGATGATTCGCGTCCCAGTCTCCAGGTGAATCCGGATCGCCAGTTCTGGAAGTGCTGGGTGTGCAATGTCGGCGGGGACGTGTTCAGTTTCGTGATGAAGCGTGAGGGGGTGGATTTTCCGGAGGCGTTGCGGATTCTGGCCGAGCGGGCGGGCATCGCGCTGGCGCCGGGCAGTCAGCCCAAAGCCGCGCCGGGCAGTCCGCAGGACAAGCAGACGCTCTACCGGGTCATGGCCTGGGCCGAGGAGCAATATCATCGCTGCCTGCTCGAATCGGCGGACGCGGCGCCGGCGCGGGAGTATCTGGCGGGGCGGGGGATAAACCAGGAGAGCGTCCGCGCGTTTCACCTGGGATTTGCGCCGGCGGCCTGGCAGTGGCTCGCGGACCGCGCCCGTGCGACAGCGTTTTCCCCGGCGGTCCTCGAGGCCGCGGGCTTGCTGAGCAAGACGAAGGACGGGCAACGACACATCGACCGGTTTCGCGGTCGCTTGATGTTCTCGATCCGCGACACGGAGCATCGGCCGATTGCCTTCGGTGGCCGTGTGCTGCCGCAGTTGGCGCGGGAGGACGAATTCGGCGGGGCGAAGTACATCAATTCGCCCGAGACGCGCCTGTTCACCAAGAGTCAGCATCTCTACGGCCTGGACCTCGTGCGGGCGGTGACGCCCCAGCACAGCGCGATCGTTGCGGTCGAGGGGTACACGGACGTGATCATGGCCCACCAGTGCGGCTTGACCAACGTCGTGGCGGCGTTGGGCACGGCGCTGGGCCAGCGGCATGTCAGCCTGCTGCGGCGATTTGCCGACCGGATCACGCTGGTGTTGGACGGCGACGAGGCCGGTCAGCGGCGCACGAATGAAGTGTTGGAACTCTTCGTCGCCGCCCAGGTGGACTTGCGGATTCTGACCTTGCCCGACGGCCTGGATCCGTGCGATTTTCTGCTGCAGCGGGGCCGGGCCGCTTTCGACGCGCTGCTGGCCGAGGCGGTCGACGCGCTGGAGCACAAAGTCCGCACGCTGACGCGGGGTTTGGACGTGCTGCGGGACGTGGATCGCGCCCATCGCGCGCTGGAAGAAATGCTCCGGACCCTGGCGGCCGCGCCGCGCGTGGTCGGCGTGTCGGACGAGTCGCTGCGGCTGCGCGAGCAGCAAATGCTCGTGCGCCTGGCCCGCTTCTTCCACGTGGACGAGACCGTGCTCCGCGCCCGCTTGAAAGAGCTGCACAAGCCGGCGCGGCCGCGGGAGCCCGCCGGCGGCGACTCGGCGTCGCACGACCTGGCCCCCTGGGAAGGCGAGCTGCTGGAGATCCTCTTGTCGCACCCGCCGCTGGTCGACACGGCGCTCGACAAGATCGAGCCGAACCAACTGGCCACGGTGCCGGCCCGCGACATCTGGGCGCTGTACCAGCAGGCGCGCCGCGAAGGCACCGGGTGCGAACCGCAGGAGATTCTCACCCTGGCCGAAGATGCGGATCTCAAAGCCCTGCTGGTCCGCCTGCATGATCAGGCCTGCAGGAAAGCCCCGCTGGCGTCGATCGATGCCGCGGAGCGGCTGGACGGCATCGTGCGGGATCTGCAGTTGCGCCACCAGCTGGCCGACCAGCGGCGTGTGCTGGCGACCCTGGAACGACACGAATACGATGAGAAGGAGGAATTGGCCGTCCTGCAACAATTCATTGAGCAAGAAAGAAACCGGCAGGGTATTTCCGCGCCCACGGACGGGTAGCCTGCTCTGCCGAGTAATGCCGCGGCGAAGACCCAATTGAGGGGGGGCGTCGTGGCATTGCTACCCGGTGTCTTGACGCGCAAGAACGCGCAGGAGGAACGACACGTGGACCATCTTGAAAAGGATTTGCAGAGTCTGATTGCCAAGGGAGTGGCACGGGGGTATCTGACGTACGACGATGTCAACGCGTACTTGCCCGACGAGGATGTCAGCCCGGACAAGCTGGATAACCTGCTGATCGCGCTGGAGGAGCGCGGCATCGAGCTGGTGGACCAGCCGCCGAAGGCGGAGTTCGAGGAGGTGCGAGCGGCCCCGTCGGCGGGTGCCGTCCAGGAGGCGATTGACCAGGAGGCCGCGCGGGTCCCCACGGCCGAGGAACTCCCCAAACTCAGCGACGATCCGATCCGGATGTACCTGTCGCAGATGGCGGAGATTCCGCTGCTGTCGCGCGAGGAAGAAATCGCGCTGGCCAAGAAGATCGAGGTGACGCGGAAACGGTTTCGCCGCACCGTGCTCAGCTGCGACTATGCCATGCAGGCCGCGGTGCAGACGCTGACCCGCGTCTATCGCGGCGACCTGCCCTTCGATCGGACGATCAAGGTGTCGCTGACCGAACGGTTGACGAAGGAGCAGATCCAGGCCCGGATGCCGCACAACCTGCAGACGCTGACCCATCTGCTGGCCAGCAACCGGCGGGCCTTCGCCCGGCTGATCCGCCGGTCGACGTCGCGTGAGGAGCGGGTCCGCGCGCGTCGGTCGTTCCTGCGGCAGCGCCGCAAGTGCCTGCAGCTGGTCGAGGAGATGAGCCTGCGGACGCGCCGCGTGCAGCCGCTCATGCGGCAGCTGGAGGAATTCAGCGGGCGGATGGACGAGATCCGCGGCCGACTGCGGGAGCTGGGGAGCGATCCCCGGCACAAGGACGAACGGGCCAATCTGCGCCGTGAGCTGCGCGACCTGATGCTGCTCACCCAGGAAAGCCCGCGCAGTCTGCGCAAACGCTGCCAGGTGTTCCGCAGCCAGTTCGAGGCGTATGAGCAGGTGAAGCGGCAGCTCTCGAGCGGCAACCTGCGGCTGGTCGTCTCCATCGCCAAAAAGTACCGCAACCGCGGCCTCACCTTCCTTGACCTGATTCAGGAAGGCAATACGGGCCTGATGCGGGCCGTCGACAAGTACGAATACCGGCGCGGGTTCAAGTTCTCGACCTACGCCACCTGGTGGATTCGCCAGGCCATCACGCGGGCCATCGCCGACCAGGCCCGGACGATCCGGATCCCGGTCCACATGATTGACGTCCTGTCGAAACTGCGGAATATTCAAAAGAGGCTCTTGCAGGAATACCGGCGAGAGCCGACAACTGAGGAAATCGCGCGTCGTGCCGGCTTGCCGCTGGACGAGGTGAAACGCGTGCTGGACATCGGCCGGCACCCGGTGAGCCTCGACCGGCCGGTCGGCGACGGCGACGACTGCAGTTTCGGCGAGTTTATCGAAGATGCGACCACGGACAGCCCGGCGCGGCTCGCGAACAATGGCATCCTCCGCGAGAAGATCGAGAGCCTGCTCAAGACGCTCACCTACCGTGAGCGCGAGATCATTCGGCTCCGGTACGGGCTGGGGGACGGGTACACGTACACGCTCGAGGAGGTGGGCCGGATCTTCCGCGTCACGCGGGAGCGGGTCCGCCAGATCGAAGCCAAGGCGGTGCGCAAGTTGCAGCATCCGGTGCGCAGCCAGCAGCTGGCCGGCTTCCTCCGCGGTGCGGCCGGATGACACGCCCCCGCCCGCAGCCGTCCGCCCCGTGGTGCGCGGCCTGCCAGGCATCCTCTACCGCCGGTCTGTGGACCGGCGGTTTTTTTGTCGACAAGCGGAGCGACCGAGTCGCGGCGCGGCCAGACCGGGCCGCCGCCCGCCTCCCCGCCGCTCGCCATGGAGTCATTGCCCATCATGTCCGTCACTGCCTCAGCGCTCCGGGAACTACACCGCATCCACCGTCAGGTTGCCGATTTGAAGAGCCAGCTCGCTCGCGGCCCCCGGCAGATCCGCGCCGCCGAGGAACTGCTCGAACGCTCCGACGCCGCGGTCGCCGCCGGCAAGCAGACGCTGACCCATACCAAGGTCACGGCGGACGACAAGCAGCTGCAGCTCCGGCACCGCGAGGACCGCATCAAAGACCTGCAGCTGAAACTCAACCAGTGCGGCAGCAACCGCGAGTACCAGGCGCTCAAGGAACAGATTGCCGCCGATCAGCAGGCCAACAGCGTTCTGTCCGATGAGATCCTCGAGGCCCTGGAGAAGATCGACGAGCTCCAGGCTCAGTTCGCCCACGCGCAGGCGGAGCGGGCCAGGGCCGCGCAGCAATTGGACACGCTGCGGGCCGAAGCGGAAGCCCACCGCGGACAGCTGGAGTCCGAACTGCAGCGCGTGACCGCGGAACTGGCTGCCGCCGAACGGGCCCTGCCCGCCGACTTCAAGGCCGAATACGAGCGGCTCGCCCGCGCACGCGGCGAAAGTGCCCTGGCCCAGGTGGACGACGAGACGTGCAGCAGCTGTTACCAGACGCTCACCACCCAGACCATCAACGACCTTGTGATGGCACGCCCGGTCGTCTGCCGCAACTGTGGCGCCCTGCTCTACCTCCCCGAAGGCTACGAACAGCGGTGAGATGCTGAGGGGCAGACAGCAGGTGGCGCGCCGACAGACCGGCCGTCACAGCGCCCGATGCATGTCCGCGGACAGACGCGAAGCGACGCACCGGCGCCGGTGGCGCAATGCTCCGTTATCCGCGGAATCGCGACCAGTCGATCTGCAGCTTGCGCATGCGGGCGCGCAGCGTGTGCGGGTTGATATCGAGCAACTGGGCCGCCCCGCCGCGTCCCTCGATGCGTCCGCCAGTG
Organism: Pirellulaceae bacterium; assembly: GCA_025459265.1. Lineage (GTDB taxonomy): Bacteria > Planctomycetota > Planctomycetia > Pirellulales > Pirellulaceae > JAAYDI01. Next base: position 9,643 of record JALOQX010000190.1, read on the forward strand.
AGCTCCAGGGCTTGTTCGATGTGCACGCGCATCGCCATCTGCAACGTGGCAATGGACCGCGCTCGGCCGTCGGGCACGGCCGCGCTGCCCGCAGGCGACTCGGCCGCCGCCGGCGCCGCCGCGGCACCGCCGGAGGAGCCGTGAAAGCCCAGTGCCGTCGCCACCTCCAGGCGCTTGCCGTTGCCGAGGATCGCGGCCCGATCGATCACGGCGGCTAACTCGCGGATATTTCCCGGCCAGGCGTACTGCCGCAGCGCGTGCAGGTCTTCCGCCGACGGTTCGACATAGGGCAACCCGAAGTGATGGGCCGCGCGGCGAGCGAAGTGTCTGGCCAGCGCCGGAATGTCCTCCGCCCGCTCATGCAAGAGCGGCAGGAGAATGGGAAACACGTTGACGCGATACCACAGATCTTCGCGGAACGTCCCCCGCTTGACCATCTGGGCCAGTTCGCGATGCGTGGCGGCGACGATGCGCACGTCGACGTGAATCGGCTGTTCACTGCCGACGCGTTCGACCAGCCCGTCCTGCAGGACACGCAGCAGGCGGACCTGAGCGGCCAGCGGCAGTTCGCCAATCTCGTCCAGGAATAAGGTGCCGCCACTGGCCCGCTCAAACCAGCCCTTGCGCGTGTCGGCCGCGCCCGTAAAACTCCCCTTTTCGTGGCCGAACAGCTGCGAGTCGATCAACTCAGATGGGATGGCGCCGCAGTTCACGCGGATAAACGGCCCGGTGCTCCGTTGCGACCGCGCGTGGATGGCCCGCGAGATGACCTCTTTCCCAGTCCCCGTCTCGCCCAGTATCAACACCGGGACGTTCGACGGCGCCACCAGCTCGACACGCTCCATGACCAGCTTCAACCCGGAATCCGCCCCCACGATCTCCTCGCGGATCTCGTCGCGACCGATCCGCGTCAGCAGCGAGCGGCGTTCCGCTTCCGCCGCTTCGCGGAGACTGGCCAGTTCGTGCAGCCGGCGGTCATTCTGCAGGGCGGTGGTGAACGGCTCCAGGAGCGCTTGAGCCAGCGCGACATCACGCCGACTGAACGTCACCTCCGGCCGGCTCACCACGATCAGCAGTCCTTCCCAATTCCCCGGCCCGCCCAGGGGGCCGACCAGGATGTCGCCCGCCAGGTCAGCGGGGACTACTCCGGCCAGGTCGCCCTTGGGTCGCCCCCGCCGGATTTCTCCCGACGCGGCCCAGGCCGTCAATTGCCGCACCTGCCGCACCGAGAGCGGAGTCGGCGGGGACGCCACCTGACCGCCCCGGGCCGGCGTCCCCAGAGCGACCGTCGTCAGCCGCTGCTGGGCGGCCTCGTGCCGCTGCACCAGCAGCAGCGCCAGCGGCAGATGGGCGGAGAGCATGACCGCAATGCTGCCCGTGGACGCCTCAATCTCCAGGTGCCGACACACCTCCCGCAG
>JALOQX010000191.1 GCA_025459265.1 Pirellulaceae bacterium
CCAGTGCCGCGGGTTCAGCGCCAGTGAACAGGCACTGATCGTCGAGAACCACATTCTGCAGGGTCTGCGTCGACACCACGATGCGGAAGCACAGGTGTGTCACATCGCGTATGGCCCGACGCTCAGCCCGCCACGCCAAGTGTCACCGAACCCCGGGATCTTCCTGGAATTCGCCCCCATTTCGCGTAGCCACTCCCGGCCGCTGGCCGAACAGACCGACCCAAGCGTCGTGGATCGACTCGAGGTGCTCGACGCAAATCTGGCGGTTTTTCCGCGGGAGTCCGCCCAGGTGCTCGAATACTGGCTCGACAACTCGCGATTCTCCGGCTGGACGCGCCCGCCCCAGAAACTGCCCTGGAACAACACCGTCTTCCGGGCCGATCTCGAGTCGTACGCGCAGCGCGGGATCCGCCACATCACCAGCTTCGCCTGCTATCTGGACCGCGAGTACGTCGCCCTGCACGGTGAGCCGTGGGCGGCCGTGGCCGAATACGGACAGGGACTTGCAGAGTGACCGAGGACGAACATTGAACATTGAACATTGAACGTCGAACATCGAATGGGATGCGGCGAGGCGATACCGGGAGGGCGAGGCGCATGTGGGAGGGCGAGGCTCCTGCCGAGCCGGGAGGGCGAGGCTCCTGCCGAGCCGCGGCCCTGACGAACGACCATTGACCCATCGCGACTCACCCTCTGCGTCGGGCGATCGCGGTGCACACGTCGGAGCTTCGAGGGACGAGGGGGATTTCCTTCGGAGCTCGTCACTCCTTGCTCGCTACTCGTCCCTCCGCCGACCCGGGAGGGCGAGGCTCCTGCCGAGCCGCGGCCCTGACGAACGACCATTGACCCATCGCGACTCACCCTCTGCGTCGGGCGATCGCGGTGCACACGTCGCACACCATGCCGAAACGCCGTACCATGTCGCGCCGCAGATTTCTGCACGTGTCGTCGGCCGCCGCTACTTGCGCGGCCGCGCCCTGGTTCGTCCCGAGCCGCGTGTTGGGGCGGTGCGGCACACCTGGGGCCAACGAGCAGATCGTGCTGGGAATCATCGGCATGGGGCAACGGGGCAACCAGTTGCTGGACAACATCCCCGAGTCCGGCCGTGTGGCAGCGCTCAGTGATGCGGATGCGCGCAAGATGGCAGCCACTCTCCAGGCACGCGGTGCGGACTGGGCCACGTATCAAGATTACCGCGCGCTGCTCGACCGTCAGGACCTGGACGCCGTGATCGTCTGCGCGTGTGACCATCACCATGTGCTGGCCAGCATCCTGGCGTGCCAGGCGGGAAAAGACGTTTACTGCGAGAAGCCGCTTTCGCTCTACATCCGCGAAGGTCGTGCTTTGGTCAATGCCGCGCGAAGGTACGAGCGGGTCGTGCAGACCGGCACGCAGCAGCGCACCATGGAGCTGAATCGGTTTGCCTGCCAGTTCGTGCGCGACGGCGGGATCGGCGCGATCCGGGCTGTTGAGTGCGTCAATTTTTCCGGACCGCTCGCGTATCCGGATCAAGGCCTGCCCGAGGAGCCGATCCCCCCAGGCGTGGACTGGGAACTGTGGCAGGGCCAGGCGCCCGCGCATCCGTTCAACCGGCAGTTGTTCGCTCACTGGACCGACGGCGCGGGAGGCTGGTGGGGCAGCTGGCGCGAGTACTCCAACGGCCAGTTGACCGGATTGGGTTCCCATGCCTTCGACATGGTGCAGTACGCGTTAGGGGCAGATGAGAGTGGTCCGGTCGAACTGTGGCCGGTTGAGGCGGGTCCCCGCGCCCGCATTCACTTTCGGTATGCCAACGGCGTGGAAGTGCGGTTGCGGTTCCCGGACGAGGAGCCGTACCGCGGTCCGCGGCTGGGTGCGATCTTCGTCGGCGCTGACTGCAAGATGGAAATCAACCGGAACAAGTTCACCACGAACCCGCCCGACTTCATCGCCGATCCGCCCGATCCCCACCTGGCCGACAAATGGGAGGGGGAGGGTTGGATCGCCCAAGGGCACGTGCAGAACTGGTTCGACTGCATCAAGACGCGAGCCAAGCCGCATGCGGACGTCGAGATTGGTCACCGTACGGCGTCCGTGTGCCAACTGCTGGTGATTGTGCGGCAGCTTGGTCGTCGCCTGACGTGGGACCCGGTGAACGAATTGTCTCCGGGCGATGAAGAAGCGAACCAGCTGCTGGATCGGCCGCGCCGACGAGGCTGGGAGTTGCCGGACCTGCCGCGATCGGCCAACACCGGCAAGACCCCTTGAGACCGGATGGACAGGATGAGCAGGGCTCAAGATCACCGCAGCTACCCGAACAGCTCGGGCAGCTTGTCGAGCACCCGCGTCTTGATCTGAATCGCAGCGCCGACGACCGACATAGCCACCGCTAATGCCAGGATCGTGTTGAACACACCGCGTCGCCAGCCGTGCCCCACCGCCGCGCCGAGATAGCTGCGGCGGTTGTTCATCACCAGGAACGTCAGATAGGCGATCGGCAGCATCGTGAAGCAGATGGCCGAGGCGACCACCGGCAGCCACAACGGCGTCGTGGAGACGACTCCCAACAGGCCAATCGATGGCACCAGGGTGAAGAGCCGGTATCGCCAGACGGTGTATTCGAGATGGAACATCTCGCAGACCGTGAATCCGCACACGACCATGTGCGCACTGATCGCACCGCAGGTCATACCGATGAACCCCAGGTCGAACACCACGCGTCCCAGATTCGCGCCCATCACGGGCGCCAGGGCCCGCGCCGCATCGACCGGCCGCAGGTCCGTGCGGACAGCTTGGCCGAGCGTCGGATCGTAGATCGTGTTGGCCATGGCAATGATGATCAGCGACGTCACCACCACGAACGGCAGGAACATGGACATCACGAGGTCCCAGCGCGACAGTTGTTTGTGGTGGACGCCCCAGCCCTTGGCCAGCAGCGAATAGCCGTAGAGAAACGTCATATTGATCCCGACGGCGGCGCCGATCGCACCCAGCACCGTCTGCCAGCCTTCGGCGCTGTCCGGCAGCCGGAACGCGAGGAATCCGCGGAGCAACTCGCTCCACCGGACACCGGTGGCCACCACGACCACGGCAAAGGCCAGAATCACCAGGGCGATGATCCCGCGCAGAAACCACTCGTAGATCTTGATCCCTTGGGCGCGGCTGCCGTAGTTCCAGGTCGTGAAGATGGCGACGCTCAACAACACAAAACCGATGCCGAAGCTCACGACATAGCCGGCTGCGGTGAACTCAGCGGTGCCGGCGGCACCGGCGGCATACACGTGGACGCCACACAACTCGGCCAGATCCCGCGCCGCACCCGCCGCCAGCGCATACTGCGGGAAATGCCAGATCACGGACGCCACGATGGTCGCAATGGCCCACAGCAGCGGGATGAGCGGATGCAGTTCGCGCGCGAACGCGCGGTACGGGCGCTCGCCCGTGGTCAGGACGACATTGCCCAGCGCCGCCAGCATGCAGATCCCGAGAAACATGGCGACCGGCTGGACCCAGAGCAGCTGGTATCCAAACGACGCGCCGGCCACGACCGAGGCGACCGCGCTGCCCGCTCCCAGCGTCATGGCGCTCTGCAGCAATCCCGGACCCGTGCGCCGCAGGTACGCGCGGGTGCGGACCAGGAGCGGTTGACCCTCCAGCGCCTGCAGTTCGGCGATCTCCTGCTGCAGTCGCTCCGGATCCCATTTGCTGGTCATCGGCAAGCCGGCACCGCCGCGCGACATGGTCGGATTCATGCGGCCCATGATACGTCCCCGCGGAGACAATCTCAATCCAGTGACATCGACCACCGCGGCATCAGGTGGCGGGGTGGTGGGGTCAGGCCGGCGGCTGGTGATCAGCGCTTCGCCGTACGCGACGCTAGCCCGCCCGCCACGACTTGGTTACGATGCGTCGAGCGACCTGTCCGTCGTGACCCACATCTGGAATCGCTGGGGAGCCATCGCATGTCCGCCGAACCGACCTCGCCCGAATCCACCGGTGCCGCAGCCAGCAACACGTCGCCAGGCATGCACGCGTCCGCCATGCGGAGCGGTCTGGTCACCGTGGTGCTGTGCACCTGCGTGGCAAGCGGGTTGTTCTGGTTCCTGTTGCGGCACACCTATCCGATATTCGAGGTGCCCCGCGAGCTGTCGACACCCGTGATGTTCCCGAGTCCCGAGTTTGTGGCGGCTCACCGCGCGGCATCATCGCGTGTGGATCGGCAACATGCGGCCTTGTTCCTGGGCCTCTATGGCGCGCTGGTGAGCGCGGTGCTGGGAGTGGGTGAGGCCGTACACCGCAGGTCCATCCGCACGGCGCTCGTGGGCGCACTGGTGGGCGGACTGATTGGCGCGCTGGGTGGCGTCGTGGGAGGCTTGGTCGCCCAGGTTACCCACGAAACGCTGAAGTCGTGGCCGAGCATCGCTCCGGCAACGCGAGCGGTCGTGGTCCGCGTGCTGCTCTTCGGGATCACGGGCGGCGGCATCGGCTTGGCGTACGGCGTGCTGGCGGCGACGGCGCGGGCGGCGGTTGCCTGCGCCGCACACGGCGCGCTGGGCGGCGCGCTGGCTGGGATCCTGTTCCCGTTACTGGTCGTCGCAGCACTCCCTCCCGGCCCGATGGATGTGATTGTGCCGCATCGGTTTGATCAGAGCCTGTTATGGGTCGGCCTGACATCGGTGCTGGTCGGCCTGATGCTGGCCATCGCAGCCCGCAAGCCGACCACTGGCACGCCGTGGCCTCCACCCGATGAGGTGCGCAGCTGATAAACCGGGTGGGCTCGCGGCAACCGCGCAGGGTTCGCGTGCCTCGGAATTCGCTCCATCTCCGCGGAAAGGTTGACGGATGATCGCCGGGACACCTGCACAGCACCGCTCGCGCGTCACCTGGTGGTGCCTGCTACTGGTTGCCTGCTGGACTCCGGTTCGTGCAGCGCACGCACAAACGTCCATCCTGCTGCGTGATGTGACGGACGCGACCGGTATCCGCTTTCAGCACACCGACGGCAGCAGCGGGAAGTACTATATTGTGGAGTACGTCAGCGCCGGCCTCGCACTCTTCGATTTCGACGCCGACGGACTGATCGACATCTACTTCCTCAACGGCGCTCCGCTGCAAGGCACCCACCTCGACTACACGCCCCGCAATGCACTCTACCGCAACGAGGGCAACTGGCGCTTCACGGACGTGACGCAGCAGGCGGGAGTCGGCGACCCGGGCCACGGCTTGGGGGTCACGGTGGCCGACTACGACAACGACGGGTATCTGGACCTGTACCTGAACAACTTCGGGCCGAACGTCCTGTATCGGAACAATGGCGATGGGACATTCAGCGATGTCAGCGCGAAGGCCGGCGTGACCAACGGGAATCGCGTCGGCGCGGGAACATGTTGCTTGGACGCCGACGGCGACGGGGATCTGGACCTGTACGTCGCCAACTACATCAAGTTCTCGTACGACCGACACGTGTCCACCACGTACCGCCGGGCGATGGTATACCAGAGTCCGCTGGAATACGAACCCGACCCCGACACGTTTTACATCAACAACGGGGATGGCACGTTTGCGGATCGCAGCCTGGAGTCGGGCATCGGGCTGCATGCCGGGGCGGGTATGGGCACCGTATGCGGCGACTACGATAGCGACGGCGATACCGATGTCTTCGTCGGCAACGACGAAATGCCGAACTTTCTCTTTGCCAGCGCCGGCGACGGGACGTTTGAGGAGGTGGGACTGACGGCAGGTACGGCTTTCGACATGATCGGCAACGTGCAGGGGACGATGGGCGTCGACTGCGGCGACTACAACAACGATGGGTGGCTCGATTTTTTCCTCACTGCGTATCAAGACGAAGCGCCCGCACTCTACCTCAATTCAGGTCTGGGCTACTTTACCGACGTCACACACGTGACCGGTGTTGGCGTGGCGGCGACTCCCCTTGTGAACTGGGGAACTGGATTCGTGGACTTCGATCTGGACGGATATCGCGATATCTTCATGGCATGCGGCCACATGGAAGACAACATCAAACTGGCAAACGACGCCTGGGAATACGCGAATCCCAACATCTTGTTGCGCAACACCGGTGCCGGGACCTTTCTCGACGTGTCGGCCACCAGCGGGGACGGCATGGCAGTGAAACTGAGCAGTCGGGGCGCGGGTTTCGATGACCTGGACAACGATGGCGACATCGACGTCGTCATACTCAATTCGCGCACGTCATCCACGATCTTGCGGAACGACTGCGCGACGCGGCCTCACTGGCTGCAAGTCCGCCTGATCGGCACCGCGTCCAATCGAGACGGAGTTGGCGCCCGCGTGACGGTCGCCGCAGGAGGTTTCCTGCAGGTCGACGAGGTGCACAGCGGGCGCGGCTATCAGGGGCATTTCGGAATGCGGTTGCACTTCGGGCTGGGAAGTCGCGATCACGTCGATCGGGTCGTCGTCCAGTGGGTGGGAGGCGACACGACCGTTCTCGAGCATGTGGCGGTCGACCAACTGATCACGATCACGCAACATGAAACGTCCGCGACCATCAGCCGTAAGTAATTTCGAAATAATGAATTACGTACGCTTGGGGCCATCCAGACTGCCGTTTTCCGCATGGTCGGTCTGGCAGTTCTGCGGTCAACGTCCGTACCCGCCCAAGGCCGCCTTGGCGGGCGCTCCGTCGCCGGCACCGCCGTGGTCCGCTCGGAGACATTCCCCGCTGCAACGTGGCGCCCGACGACCCCGACGGTCAGCCAACCCCTGCACAACAGTTACAGCGCGCGTCGAAGGCAATGTCGAAATGACCAGAAAAACGATGTGGAGACGACCGATAGAAAACTCTCAAAAATCGTTGCATGAAGACGCGGAGAAAGTTATGTTACGGTCGCATTGGGAAAGTGCTGCTCGGACTCGCGAGCACCCCCTGCGTAGGGGGAGAGATTGTTCTTCTGCCATTCATGCATGATTCGGAGGTGGGCGATGCGAAAGTCGGTGCGACGCGGTTTTACGCTCGTGGAACTGCTGGTGGTGATCGCCATCATCGGCATCTTGGTAGCGCTGCTCTTGCCGGCTGTGCAGGCGGCCCGGGAGGCCGCCCGGCGGACAAGCTGCGTCAACAACTGCAAGCAGATTGGGTTAGCGCTGCACAACTATTTCGACACGTTCAAGATCTTGCCTCCGGACGCCATCTACGGCAACGGCACGCTCGATTACGGTAACCAGGAAGGACCCTACCACTACACGTGGCTGTTCATGATCTTGCCGTTCATGGAACAGAATCCCCTTTGGGCCTCGACCAACAAGCAGTTTCCGATTTGGCTGGGTCCGGATGGATTGCGGCAGCCGGTGGCGAGCACTCAGATTCCGACGATTCTGTGCCCGTCGGACAACCGGCTCACACTGACTGACACGCACAATTTGGCGTACACGAATTATGTGGTCAGCGAAGGGTTCCACTGGTGGCGCGACGGGACGTCAGACACGCTGGCGGCCTACGGCGGTCAGTGTGCAGTAGACCGCTTGGCCAACTGGCCGCGCGTCGGCGATCTGGTCAACGTGTTCACGCAGCAGAACAAGTTCGGGCTGGGCGACATCAAGGATGGCACGTCCAACACGATCGTCGCGGCCGAGGCGACTTCGTGCGGATGGAAATGGGGGCGTAGTTGGTGCGGGGTAGGGGGCGGTGAACCTCGTGTGGGCGCGGGCGAGTGGGTCTTCCGGGTCGCGTTCGTGGCGGTCTGCAGCGGGGCCTACCCGATGGAGTGCAACGCGCCGGCAAGTTTTGATCCGTCGGGGCGGAGATTTCGCTGGAGAGATCCCGCGGGCGGTACGCAGTGGTGGTTTCCGACGGCGCCTCCGCATCCGCATATGCCGACCTATCTGGCCGCTTTCGGGCCGGCCAACGAGTGGCCCGGTCCCAGCAGTTTCCACCCGGCCGGCCTGAATGTGATCCGCGGTGATGGCTCAGTTGGATATGTCAACAACAGCATTCAGTGGCACATTTGGATGAAGCTGAACGCGATGCGGGACAGCTACACCGTCAATTTTGAGCCGTAGTCCAGGGTCTGGTGAGTGCGGAAGTAAGGAGCGGATTGATGCGTGGTTATGGTATGTCGTGGTTGTTGCTGGCTGCACTGTGTGCGTCCTGCTTGCCGGGTTGCGGAGGGCGGAAGGAGGACACGAGTCACCGAAAACAACCGGAATTCGTGGATGCCGCTAAGGATCCGACAGCGATCATGCCCGGCTATCGCCCTCCTGGAGTCAAGGTGGAGGAAGCGAAAAAGAAATAGAGACGACGGACCGTCCTGTGATTCTTGGCTGATGAAGTCCGTCAACCGTCGAGCATCCCATCCGGCGGTTGACGGGCTTTTTTGTTGGCGGGCGGTCCGCTGGGGAGCGCCCGCGGGACGGCCGAATTCCCCTTAGGATGGTTCGTAACGCCCATGGGCGGCCTAAGCAAACGCGATTCGCGGCAGCAGATGCGGCCGCAGGAAGAGATGCGGCCAGTTGAGCGTCGCGGTCGGCGACGAGTGCTGCTGGCGGCGGTGATATTACTCGCGGGGTTGGTGGCCCTGTGGGCGTGGCGACGATTGCCGCGCGTCGAGCATCAGTCGCACCTCGCAGCGCCAGAGGTCTCGGCACAGCAAAAACCTGAGCCCCATCCGCGGCAGGCCGAGCAGGTACTGCCTGGACTCGACGGTCCGCCGCCGGCATCACTGCCTGAGATGATGGACGAGGCGAAGCAAGTCGTCGGGCGGCTCGTGGAGCGGTTCCCGCAAGACCCGCTGGCGCTGGACTGCGCGGCGAAGGCCTACCTGTATCTGGGCGATACAAATCAGGCCGCAGACTACTGGAATCGCTGTGTGCAGCTGGACCCGGAGGCTGCCTTCGCGTGGGAGGGTCTCGGCCGCATCGCCGTCATGAAGAGCGATTACGCGCAGGCCGCCGAGCGATTCCAGCAGGCCCTTGATCATTGCCCCGCCTCGGTGGACCACACCTGGCGAGCCGACTGTGCCTGTCAGCTGGGCGACGTGCTCATGAAACTCGGCCGCATCGAGGAGGCCATCCACGTCCTGGAGAAATACGCGCTCGGTTCACCGGAATCGGCCAAGAGTCAACTGCTCCTGGGACAACTGTACCTCCAGGCGCAGGACTATGAACAGGCGAAGCAGCATTTCGAAACCGTGCTGCGCATCCAACCCGAGTCTCGCCAGGCCCACTTCGGCCTGGCCACGGCGCTGACTCGCACCGGTGAAGCCGCCAAGGGCCGGGAGCACATGAGTCGTTTCCAGGCGTTGTACGCCCGGCGGGCGGAGACGCGCGCGGCCATGCGATTCCAGGATGAGGAGTTGAAGGAGTTGGTCGTCAAGGTCTCGATGACTCACACGCATTGCGGCCAGGTCTACCAGCGGCATGGCGACCTCCACATGGCTCAGCGCCATTGGCAACGTGCGGGTCTGCTGAGCCCCGAGAATGCGACGTGTCGCGTCGAGCTGGCAGATCTGTACGCCCAGACACGACGCCCCCGGGAGGCGTTGACGATCTATCGGTCTTTGGTCGCTCGCGACCCCGCCAACCCCTTGTTCCAGTGGCAGGCTGGCAGACTGTGTCTTGAGCTGGGGGACTTCGAAGCGGCGCAGCCGCACCTGCAGGCACTGATCGAGATTGCGCCAGACCGAGCTGAGGGTTATGCAGCACTGGCCGCACTGCATCTGGAGTCCGGCGCGAATCCCACCGCTGCCCGCCGGATGGCCCAGGAAGCGGTCCGCATTGAGCCCAACCAACGACACTATGTTCTCCTGAGCCGCGCGTGTGCCGCGCTGGGTGATGTCGAAGGTGCTCGTCGCGCCGCCGCGAAAGCGGCTGCCGGTGGCAATCTGCGCAGCGACACCGCCGGGCCGTGAAGACCGGTACGGACCTGGCGACTTTTGCGGTAAAATGGGCCGCACCAACCTCTTGCCCGAAAGGTCCCTCCATGCGATCAACACGCACGACCTGGCCCAGCTGTTTCGTCCTCGTCATGCTCGCTGCCTGTGCTCGCGCCGACGACGCGGTCGCGCCGGCGCCGCGTCCCTACCCCGAGCATCTCCAGTGGTGGGCCGAAGCCCGGTTCGGAATCTTCGTCCACTGGGGACCGGTCAGTCTCAAAGGCACGGAAATCAGCTGGTCGCGCGCCAACACCAACCCTGAGTGCCCGAATCGCGGTCCGATCCCGGCCGAGGAGTACGACAACTTATACAAGTCGTTCAACCCGGTGCGGTTCGATGCGGACGAGTGGATTGGCATCGCCCGCGCTGCCGGCGCGAAATACCTGGTCCTCACCGCCAAACACTGCGACGGGTTTCTGCTGTGGCACTCGCAGACGAGTGACTACCACATCGGGCAGACTCCTTTTCAACGCGACGTTTGCGCAGAACTGGTCCAGGCGGCGCGACGACAGCAGTTCCGCATCGGCTGGTACTTCTCGCCCATGGACTGGCGCGATCCCGACTTTCGCACGGAGCGGAACGCCGATTTTCTGAACCGCATGCGAGGACAGCTGCGCGAAGTGCTCGCGAACTACGGGCCGATTGACTTGCTGTGGTTTGACTGGGATGGCGGCAAACCGGTGTACGATCAGCCGCAGACCTATGCCATCGTCAACTCGCTCCAGCCTCAGATCGTCGTCAACAATCGACTTGACTTGGGGCCCGGCAACAGCGACCGCCAGATCCTGTCCCCTCACGCAAACTACTACACACCCGAACAGACGGTGGGCGCTTATGACGATCAGCAGCCGTGGGAGTCGTGCATGACCACTTCGCGTCGAGGGCAGTGGGCCTGGGGCGGCAACGAGGACGGCGTCAAACCGCTCGAAACCTGTCTCGACATGCTGGTCCGGTGTGCCGGCGGTGACGGCAACTTGCTGCTGAATGTGGGGCCCACGCCTGAGGGTGAGATCGCGCCGGAGCAGGCCGGCCTGTTGCGGGACATGGGCAAGTGGCTCGCCGATTACGGCACCAGTATCTACGGAACTCGCGGTGGGCCCTTCAAGCCAGGCGATTACGGAGTCTCGACACGCAAAAACAAAACCATCTTCGTCCACGTGCGCGATTGGTCCGACGAGACCGTGCATCTCCCGGCCATCCCCGCCCAGGTGCTGGACAGCCGCGTCCTGACCGGGGGCCAGGCGGTCGTGAAACAGACCGACGCCGGGATCTCCATCCAAGTGCCGACACAGGACCGGCAGACGCTTGATACGATCATCGCACTGGAACTCGACCGCTCCGCGCTCGACCTGTCCGCCCTGGCGGTGCCCGGCCCGCCGTCCTTGAGTCTCAACGCCAAAGCGACGGCTTCGAACATCTACCAGAATCTCTCGGAGTATGGACCCGACAAGGCGGTCGATGGTCGAGCCGACACGCGCTGGGCCACCGACAGCGGCGTGACGGCCGCCTGGCTGGAGTTGGATCTTGGCCAGCCGCGCACGTTTCAGCGGGCTGTAATCAAGCAGGCGTATCCCGAGCTCCAACGCGTGCAGAAATATGCGATCGAGTATTGGGAGGAGGGCCAGTGGCGTGCCTGCTACCACGGCGAGCAACTCGCCGCCACGCTCGACGCACGCTTCCCGCCCGTCACCGCCCAACGCGTCCGCTTGAACATCACGCAGTCAACCGACGGACCGACGGTGTGGGAATTCCGCGTGTGCGAGTGACGGAAGGAGGGAGGGCGAGGCGCACACGGGAGGGCGCGGCGCACACGGGAGGGCGCGGCGCACACGGGAGGGCGAGGCGTCAACGGGAGGGCGAGGCGTCAACGGGAGGGCGAGGCGTCAACGGGAGGGCGAGGCTCCTGCCGAGCCGCATTCCGGGAGGGCGAGGCG
>JALOQX010000468.1 GCA_025459265.1 Pirellulaceae bacterium
CATCGGGCCAGCCGATGGGGGAGCGGAGGGTGCGCGCCAGCGCGGCCTGCGTAGCCGATGATCTTCGCTCCCCATCGGGCCAGCCGATGGGGGAGCGGATGGTGCGCGCCGTGTTGCCGCCACGTAGCCGATGATCTTCGCTCCCCATCGGGCGAGCCGATGGGGGAGCGGAACGCGCGCGCCGTCAGCGACTGAGCTCATCCAGCGGCGCCTCAGGCCACCACGCGCGGAGTCGGCCGTGGAGCCGGGCAACGATGTCCGGATGCTCGGCCGCACGATTGCGCAGCTCGTGAGGGTCCGCCTGCAGATCGAACAACTGCGGCTCGCGCGGCCGCGCGGCGTGGACGTCGCGGTAGCGATCCAGCGTTCCGTCGACGTACCAGATCAACTTCCAGTCTCCTTCAATGGCCCACACGTTGAGCAGACTCTTCCGCGGGTCGGACAGGTCGGCGATATCGTGTGCGAAAACCTCTCCGCAAATCGTCTCGGGGGGCGACGCTTCTCCGCGGCAGACGGCCAACAGGTCGCGGCCCGGCAGCGTCAACGGGCTCGCTGCGCCGCAGGCGGCCAGCATCGTGGGGACCAGATCGATGCTGCTGACCGGCTCCGTCCGCACTTGGGGTGGAATCCGCCCCGGCCATCGCAAGAGGATGGGGGTGCGGACGCCGCCTTCGTACGCGGTCTGTTTGGAGCGCGGAGCGAACTCGTGGCGCCACGTGGGCGGGACATCGGTCTGCGGCGTGCGTTGGATCCAGCCGTTGTCGGCGACGTAAACGACCAACGTGTTGTCACTCAATCCGCGCTGGTCGAGGTAGTCCAGCAGTGCGCCGCAGGTAGCATCAAACCACTCGCACATCGCCCAGTAGCGCGCCAGCGCCTCCGGCCGCTCGGGCGACGTGTAGCGGGCCAGCAGTTCCGCCGGCGGCGTATGGGGCGCGTGCGGCAGGAAGGGAGCGTACCAGACGAAAAACGGCTGGTCGCCGGCGGATGTGATGAAGTCGAAGACCGGCTGCAGCCCCTGCCGGCCGATCGTCAGGCCCTCGTCACCGTGGCGGCCGCCTGCGGCGGGATCGCCATGCGTCATGCCGGCGGTGAACCCGCCCCGTCGAGAATGCCCTTCCCACCACTTGCCTGCCTGAAAGCTCACATAGCCCCGCTCGGCCAGCAAGCGCGGCACGGTCGGCAGATTGTCGATCCGCGCAATCAGCTGCTCGCATCGCGCCAGATACTCGGGATCGGACCGGTCGAACGATCGCCCCGCTGGCGGTACAGGATCATTGCCAGTGATCCCGTGCTGGTGGGCGTAGAGCCCGGTGATGAGCGTCGCCAGCGACGGCCGGCACAGCGCGGTCGGCACGTAGCCGCGGGGGAAACAGGCGCCCTCGCGGGCCAGTCGATCGAGGCACGGCGTCTGAATCACCGGGTGCCCCATGAAACCGTAGTCCGTCCAGGCCTGATCGTCGGAAATGATCAGCACGATGTTGGGCAGACGCGCGGCTGCCGCGACAGGAGACACCGCGAGCGCGGCGCAGAGCCCGCCACCCAACACCCAGATCCCGGCGAGCAACCGTTGAAATTCGTTCGGCATGTGTCTAACCTCGAATGCCTGCGACCGTGGGGTCTCGCACGGCGTGGGCGACGGCGGCGTATGGTGGTTCGAACGGATACCGGGCGGTGCAGCCAGCCGAAAACCTCGCCACAGGACGGACCGCCCGGTCCGTCGCGGAGTTTTCGGCTCGGCACGTATTGTACGGGCCTCCCGCAGCGGTTCACCAGCCGACGGAACCAGTACCGACCCGCAGGAGTCTCAGGATCGTGGCGTTGACAGACCGTACGAATCGGCCGAAGTGTTCACGCGTGGCGCGGTTGGGAACTTGGGGACTGTGCCTGCTGGGCAGCCTGCCACGGGCACCCGCCGACCCATGGCCCTTGACCGTCGCGGAGCAGAGTGAATTCCGCGCCACATCGCGTTCCGAGCAGGTGGTCGAGTTCATTGATCAACTCACCGCGCACTGCACTCACCTGCAGCGCGTTGATTTCGGCCGGACCGCCGCCGGCCGGCCCCTGGTGGCCGCCACCACCGCCCGGCTACCAGCCGGCGCCATGTCGGGTGGCACACCGGAGGAGCGCGTCGTGGTGCTGATCGTTGGCAACATCCACGCCGGTGAGTGTGACGGCAAGGAGGCGCTGCTGATGCTGTTGCGCGACGTGGCCCGGCAACCGGACCACCCCTGGCTCGCTCACCTGGACCTGATCGTCGTGCCGAACTTCAACGCCGACGGCAACGACCGCATGCGGCGCGACAACCGCCCCGGTCAGGTCGGCCCCGAAGATGGCATGGGGGAACGTGCCAACGCGCAAGGACTCGATTTGAACCGCGACTTCATGAAACTCGACTCGCCCGAGTGCCAGCATCTGGTGGCGCTGATCAACGGCCGGGATCCGCACATACTGATCGATTGCCACACGACCAACGGGTCGGCGCATCGCTACCCGATCACCTACGACGTGCCGCACCATCCGGCATCGCCCACCGCCGTGCGAGATTTCCTGCGGCGGGAGATGATGCCCGCAATGACTCGCGAGCTGCAATCCCGCGGCCTCGCGACGTTTTACTACGGCAACTTCAACCGCGACCGCACGCGGTGGGTGACCTATGGTGACGAGCCGCGCCACAGCACCGAGTACTTCGGCCTGCGCGGCCGCCTGGGAATCCTGGCCGAATCCTATGCGTACATCTCGTATAAGGATCGCATCGTTGCCTCCTACGAATTCGTACGCGCCTGTCTGGACTGCGCCGCTGCGCGGCACGCGCACATCACGCAGCTCTGTCGCGCCGTGCGCCAGGACGCGGTCCTTGCCGGTGGTCAGTCGGGTGAAGACAACGTCGTGCCGCTCGAATCAGAAATGGCCCCGACGGCCCAGCGCGTGTGGGTGCAAGGCTACCAGGAGGTGACTGACGCCGACGGGCACCGCACGAACACCGCGCAACCCCAGGATTATGAGGTCGAGTTCTGGACGCTGTTCCGACCCACCACGATTGTGCCGCGCCCCACCGCCTACATCCTTCCCACCGGCGAGCGTCGTATTCGCGACCGTCTGGAACAGCACGGCGTCGCCCTGCGGCAACTTGCGCGCGACACCCTTTTCGACGTCGAAACCTACCGCATCACGCAGGTCGAACGGGCCGGCGAATCATACCAGGGTCACCACAGGGTACGCCTGACCGTGATACGGCAGG
>JALOQX010000022.1 GCA_025459265.1 Pirellulaceae bacterium
AGCACGGCCACGCCCAGGAGCGAAATCAGGCTCGCCGCGCCCATGTCGTACTGGCTCGTCTCCATCTCGTCATATTCCAGAATCGGCAGACCGGTCAGCCCGATGTGCACGTTCGGATGCAAGGGGCGCTGCCCGGCCAGCACCTCGCGGAGCCGACGGATCGCGGCCGTGCCCTGCACCAACCGCTGCTCGTCCGACTTCCGCAGACGAACCAACAGCAGGCCGGTGCGGCCGTTGTCGATCAGCAGATGCCCGTCGTGGTCTCCGGCCAGTTGGTTGAGCGGGTGTGCCGGCAGGTCCGACAAGAGCGGGACGGCCGGTCCAGCGCTGGCGTCGTGGCCATCCAGCGCCGCCTGCAATGCGGCCAGCAGGCACTGCAAATGAAGACTCAGCCGCTCGTACGCCGCAGCGACCAGCGGCGAATCCGGCGCCGCGGCCAGCTGGCTCGCCTGTTGTGTCCAGTCGCGCAGCTGACTGGCCAGCGCGAGCCGGGCCCAATCGCCCGTAATGATCGGACCAGCCTGCTCCAGCCCTTGTGTGACCCGCTGGAGGTCCTGTGCCGAGAGATAATGCAGCGCCTTGCGGCGCAGCGGTGCGACCTCGATCCGGCTCAGGATGCCGTGAAAACTCTCCGGAGAGGCCGCCAGCGCCGCTGCCGTTTGATCGATCGCGGCCAGCAGCGCCCGTCGATCGCCGCTTTGGAACACCACAATCGCATCGTCCTCGCGGCCAAACTCCTCCAGATAGGCCAGCCACCGCTGGTTGTAGGCGCTGCGCGGATTGAGCAGATCGAGGCGGTCGGTGTGATACCCCAGGCGCCAACCGGCCAACACGGCACACAGGACCGCCAGCAGCACGCCGGCGGCCAGGGACCAGCGCGGCACGCGCAACAAACCCTGCGTGAGGGCACCCAGCATCCGCGCCGCGAGGGCACCGTCGCGTGTTCGCTCTGGAGTCGACATCCTGTCTGCCTCGGTGCTAGCACGAGCCGCGAACGCGAAAACGTTTGGCGGCGGGTCGGAAGTGTAAGGCGTGAGGGGATGTGTAGCAAGGTGATGTTCAGGCGTGGCTCAGCGCGGCCAGGCGCTCGAGCAGCGTCTGGGCGTGACCACCGTCAACCGCCTCGGCGGCGGCGACGACGCCGGACTGCAAGGTTGGCACACGGCCGGCCAGCCACAGTGCTGCCGCCGCGTTGAGGAGCACGATGTCGCGGGCCGGGCCTCGCCCGCCGCGGAGAACTTCGCGAATCACGGCAGCACTCTCCGCGGGACCGGACACCTGGATCCCCTCGAGCGTCACCGGTTCGAGTCCAAAATCGGAGGGTTCCCACGTGACCGGACGGACCACCTGGTTCTCGACCAGCAGCACATGGGTTGGACCAGTGAGCGTCACTTCGTCCAGGCCATCGGCGCCGCGGACGACGGCGGAGCGACGGGTACCCAGCTGGCACAACGCGGCGGCGAGCCGTTCCCAAAGTGCGGGCCGGCCGACTCCCAAGAGCTGAAAGGGGGCAGCGGCAGGATTGCAGAGGGGACCGATCAGATTGAAGATCGTCGGCAGTGCCACCTCGCGCCGCGCGGCAGCCACATGTTTCATCGACGGATGTAACAGGGGAGCGAAACAGAAACAGATGCCCAGCTGCGCCAGGCAGCGTTCGACCGACGCCACATCCGCTTGGATGTTCACACCCAAGGCCGCCAGCACATCGGCTGAGCCGGAGGTGCTGGTGAACCCCCGGTTGCCATGTTTGGCGACGGGCACGCCCGCGGCGGCAGTGACCAGCGCCGCGGCGGTGCTGATGTTGAAGGTGCGGGATCCGTCTCCGCCCGTGCCGCAGGTATCGACCAGCACGGCGTGCGGCGAGGCGAGTCGCGTCATGTGGCGTCGCAATGCGACCGCCGCACCCGCCACTTCGTTGACGCTCTCGCCCTTGTCGGTCAGCGCCGCGAGGAACTGCACCATGGACGATTGGCTGCAGGCACCCCGCATGACCAGGTCCATGACGCTGGTCATTTCGTCCCGCGACAGATCGTGGCCTGCCGTTACCTGTGCGATCGCTCGGTCGATCACTCGTGTGTGCTCCGCGCCGAATCCACCTGTCCCCGATGGCCGAGACGGCTCAACTGTGGTGGTTTTTCCGAAGCCAAGCAAGGGGGTGGGGTCGTGGCGCTGGCCGGGTGCGTGGCTCTTGTTCCCAGGTGTGAAGAGCGATACAATCGCCGCAACAGGCCCTCCCCCCAGGATGGTGCCGTGCGCACCCAATGCGCAAACCGTGGCGGGCAGCGAGAGTGAACATGGCGAGGAAAGTGGTCATCGACTGCGATCCGGGTATCGATGACGCGATCGCGTTGGCCATGGCGTTGTTCGACCCGCGGCTGGAGGTGCTGGCGGTGACCGCCACGGCGGGGAATGTGGCGGCGGAACAGGCGAGTCGCAATGTGCAGTCGATTGTGGAGCAGTTGGACCCGCCGCGGTTTCCGCGGCTGGGCGCTGCGACCTACGCCGAGAGCAGCGCGGGGGCTGACAATCGGCTGCTGCATGGGGAGGACGGGCTGGGGAATGCCGGCTTCGTCGTGTCGCGGCTGCATCACCAGCACCCGTCGGAGAAGGTGATCTGCGACGCGGTCCGCGCCGAGCCACACGCCGTGACCCTGCTCTGCCTTGGGCCGCTGACCAATGTCGCCCGCGCATTCCAGCGCGATCCGGAGCTGCCCGTGCTGGTGGACCGGCTGGTCATGGCCGGCGGCTGCGTGGATGGGGTCGGCAACGTGACGGCGATCGCGGAGTACAACATGTTCTACGACGCGATCAGTGCGCGGACCGTATTTCGGTCTCCGGTCACCAAGACGCTCGTACCGTTGGATGTGACCCGCACCGTCAAGTTCACGCTCGATTTCCTCGAATGCCTGCCCGCCGAGACGACGCGTGTGGGGGCGTTCTTGCGGCGCGTCGTGCCGTTCATCTATCGTTCGTATCATCAGCACCTGGGGCGCGAAAGCGTCCAGCTGCATGGCGTGGTGACGCTGGCGCTGGTGCTGGAACCGACCTTGTTTGAGAGCTGCGAGATGTCGGGGGACGTGGAGACGCGCGGCGAACTGACACTCGGCGCCACGATCTTCGACCGGCGGCACAACCCGTCCTGGCGACCGAACATGGATGTGGCCATGAAGACCACCGCCGAGAAGGTATTCGCCTGCATCGCCAATTCACTCGCACTCTCCGGCAGTGCGACGGCCGAGAACTAAGGCCTCACTCGGGCCTCTGAGCGCCGACGCGGGCCTTGATTTCCAGCGTTTGTCCGTTGCGCAGGACGACCAGCGGCACTTCCCGGCCGACGGGCGTGAGTTTCACCTGGTTGACCAGGTGGTCGTCGTTCTCGATGCGCACGCCGTCATACGTCAGGATGATGTCCCCGATCTGCACACCGCTTTCGGAGGCAGCTGTGTCGGGCGTGATGCGGTTCACCCGCACGCCCACGCGCCGCGGCAAACCAAGTTGCCGCGCGTAGGAGTCGTCGTATTGCGAGTCGAGCTGCACGCCCAGCATGGCGCGCACCACGCTCCCCTGCTCGATCAGCTGTTGCGCCACGGACATCGCAATGTTGATCGGGATCGTAAACCCGATCCCTTCGCTGCCTCCTGAGCTGCTCGCGATGGCGGTGTTCATGCCGATCACTTCGCCGCGCGTGTTGAGCAACGGTCCACCGCTGTTGCCGGGGTTGATGGCGGCGTCGGTCTGGAAGAAGTCCTGGTATTTGACCCCTTCCACGCCCAGTTGCAGGTCTCTCCGGCCTTTGGCGCTGATGATGCCGTACGTCACGGAATGGCTCAGCCCGAACGGGCTGCCCACCGCCAGCACGAAGTCGCCGATTTCCACCTGGCTGCTGTCCCCGAGTTTGGCCGGGACAATATCCTCCACGTCTTCGATGGCCATCACCGCCACGTCCGTGTCGCCGTCGGCCCACACCCGCGTGGGGAGAATCTCCTGGCCCGTCGCCAGCCTGATGCGGATATTATCCAGCGTGGCGTGCTTGATGACGTGCCGATTGGTGAGCACGAAGTGGCGGCCGCCCACTTCGACAATCGTGCCGGAACCGGCTTCCTCGATCGGCTTGCTGCGTCCCAGGCCATCGCCCGACTTTTTGGCGTCAATGTGCACGACGGTCGGGCGGGCGAGCAGAATCACCTTCTTGAGGACATTCCCTTGCCGCTCCAGCACGGCCACGTCGTCCGCGACCTCGCGATACATCCGCTCCCGTTCCTCCGGAGAGAACCGGGATGTCAGCGAGAATTGCGCCGCCAGCGGCTGGGACAGTACGGAGAGAATCAGCCCGAGTCCCCACACCACGCTGCGCAGTCGCACGTACGCTCTCCCACGCGGCACCACCATGCCTGGCCTTCCTTCTACCTCGAGCGGTCTACCTCGAGCGGTCCCGGCAACCGGTCACGAGACGTCCATTTCGAGGTCGTTCAGCAGGACATCCTGATCGCCCGCATGAGCATCAATCAGATTACCCCATTCGGCCGAACGCTGGTTCTCCAGCCCGCGTTTCTCAGCTTCCCGCTGGGCTTCGATGCACATGGTGGCGTACGGGAGCGCCTGCAGCCGAGCCAGCGGAATCTGTCGGCCAGTCACCTCGCAGATGCCGTAGGTGCCGTTGCGCATCCGCTCCAGCGCGTTCTCAATCTGCGTCAGCTCGCGGCTCTCGACCTCCGCCAGCTGCGAACTGATTTCATCTTGTGCCGAATCAAGCGCCGCGTCCAACATATCGCCAGACGCCTGCTGGCGCAGTTCCTTCAGCGAGCTGAGATCACCCGCCAACGCCTTGCGCAGCGCGTCGCGGCGGCGAATCAGTACCTGCCGCAGCTTGAGAATCGCCTCTTTACGTCCCATCGTTGCCTTACCCCTCGCTCGGAGCTGATACTTCGCGGATCTATATGTTGTGCGACAACCAAACTATAGTATGCATCTCGGCTATCACCCGGCTTGCGGGTGGAAAATCTTGCCGAATCTCGATCGGTGACCTGCCCGGCAAGACTAAGCGACTCCGATGCAATTACTTATGCACGGTCCCGCAGGCTGCCAAGGCATGCCGGCCGTCGATCACGACGGACTCCTTTCCGGTCAGGGGACACTTTCGTCCAAGCCGGTTGTCGAGCGACGATCCGGCCGGTTTCCAGCGGCTGCGCTGGTTGCTTTCGGATAATCGTCAAAACCGGCAGCCGGATGCAGCCGTTTTTCCCACAATCAGGCAGGATTTGCCGATTCTCCGGCCGGAGGTCGTGCCCATGCCGGGCGTCCTCCGCCCTGTCCCGGGGGGATTCCCCGCGGGGGTCGTCGCCGTTGTTTTGACGGCGGCGCTGCCGCAAGCTAAATCCCTAGAAGAGGCCGAGAGGAATTGCTGAACTCCCGGGACGCGAGCCACGCGCCCACGCCACTCCCCTGGCCACGGCCTCCCGCGAAAGGTCCGCCCTATGGTCACCGCCACGCGCTCGAGCGACGTTCCGGCCGAAAGTCACCTGCTCGGCGACACACGGACGTATCTGGCGATGCGCGTCCGCGGCTCGGAGCACGATGGCCGCGTGCTGCAGATTCGCTCGCCCAAATGCGTGATCGGATCGGACCCTGGCTGTACGTTGCGGCTGGATGCCGACGGTGTCCGGCCCGTGCACTGCCTGGTGCTGCGCGCGGCCGAGGGGACGTTCGTGCGGCGATGGTCGGCCGGCACCACGCTCAACGGCCACGGCTTCGATATCGCCCGCATCCAACCGGGCGATTGCCTGACGGTGGGGACGGTGGAACTCGAATTCCTCTCGCCCACACCCTGCGGCGAACCCGGTCCCCCGATCCTTCCGCCCGACCCGCCGCCGGCCTCAGCGGGATCGGCCGCGGAGTACGAGCCCCGGTATCGGGAGCTGGAGGGCCACCTGCAGGAGGCGCAACGGGAGCGCAGCCGGCTGGAGGAGCTGGTCCAGCAGCAGCAGCGGGAGCTGGCCGCGGCGCTCGAGGGCGTCAAGAGTGGCCAGCAGCAGATCGCACAGCTCCGGACCGAGCTGTCTCAGCGCGCAGCCCAGCCGCCGGCTCCGCGGCCCGGGAAGACGGGCGATCCCTCGGAGCTGTCGCGTCTGTCGGCCGAGCTCGCGGAGGCCAAGGACCTGGTGCTGTGCCTCCGCGATGAAATGCAGAAGCAGGTGATGGAACACCAGCGGGCGCGCGACAAATGGGACACGGACCGGCAGGCACTCGAACGCAAGGTGGCGGAATGTGCGGTGGCGGCGGGCGAACTGCAACGGTACTACGATCAATACATGGAAGAGGCGGAGGTCCTGATGCACGCCATGCAGCAAGAGGGCAAGAACATGCTCCTGGAGCTCGAGGAGGCGCGGGAGCAGCTGCAGGAGGCCGGGCTCGAACAACGCAAGACGTCCTCGCTGGCCCAGAGCGTGTGGTCGTTCTTCGGCCACGGGACTGCGCCCGAGACGCCCGGGCCGGACGGTGCGAGCGAGTCGCCCGGCGACCCTGGGGCGGTCCAGCCGGCCGGCGCGCGCCCAGCGCATGCGGCCTGCCCGACACTCCTCATGAATCCACCGGGGGCGGGATTCGACACGTCCGCAGACGACGACGCGGAGGCCGCGGGCGTGCCGCACTCGTCCCCCGACAAGACACCCGCCCTGTCGCCAACCAGCGCTGAGGACCGGGAAACGGCGCGTCCGGGGACCACCGATATCGACCGGGTGGTGCCGCTGGCGGAACCGCCGGGGCGACCGCCGCTTCACACGGTGGTCATGTCCCAGCCGGGTCCGGCAGCCAGTGCCGATGAGGGCGACGATGATCAGGTGATTGAACGTTACATGGAGCGCCTGCTGCGGCGCGTGGCCAAGATCCCGGACGACGTCGATACGCCGCCCCAGATGGTCGCCGCGCTCCAGGCGCGCGTCACGGCGCCGCGGCCGGACCTCGCGCCGCTCACGCCGAAACCTCCTACTCCCTCTCAATTGGCGGTGACCATGGACCACACATCTTCTTCGCTCAGTACTGCCGCGTCTCGGGCCGCCGCAACGCCCGACGCGCCGGCCGCCAAGTCCGAGGCGGTGATCAACCGGCTCCTCAAACCGCGTGAGCCGATGCCCCAGCTGGCCGCCGACCTCCTGGCGATGCGTGAACTGGCCAATCGGACGGCCCGTCGCGCCGTGGACCGGCACGAGTATCGGCACGGCATGGTGGCGGCGGCCGGGCAGTGCGTCGTGGCCACCGTGTGCCTGATTTCCGGCGGCATTCTGGCCACGCTGAGCCGTGGACTCTTCTCGGCGCCCATGATCGGCGGCACGCTGGGATTCTCGTTCGGGATCATCTTTCTGATGCGAGGCCTGGTCACCTTCCAACGCCTGCGGAAGATGCGAGCGCCCGCCGACGACGACGAGTAGCGGCTCACACCCCGCGGGCGACCAGGATGTCGTCGAAGTCGCGCAGGTGGTAGGCCACGCCGACGTAGTCGAGCGTGCGGCACAGGCCGCGCAGCGCCACACCGAACCCGTCGGGCCCGCTGAATCCGCCGAACTGCCCGCCTCCCTTGAGGTGCGGTTCGAGATCCAGAAACACGCCGGGAATGCCGCGCCGCTTGAGCCGCCGTTCGAGCGGGCCCACGGCGGCGGCGAAGTCCCGCAGGATCGCTTCGTGACCGCTGTCTCCGAGATGCGCCGGCACGAAGTGCTTGAGCGCATCTTCATCCACATGACCAACCCGCCGGGTCGGCTTCGGATGCCGATAGTCCTTGATATGCAGCCACCCCAGTCCCGGCTTCATGGCCAGATACTGCTGAAACACCTCGTCGGACGAATACCCTTGCACCACGATGTTCGCGGCGTCAAAGACGAGCATCAACGCCGGATGATTCACCGCTTCATGCAGCTCGGCCAGCACGTGGCCCGTCTGGCCGACCAGATTGGCCTCGACCTCCAGCCCGAAACTCAGATCGCTACGATGGCACGCCTCGGCAATTTGACCCAGCTGGTCCGCCGCCTGCGCCAGGTGGTCGCGCGGATCGGCACCGGCGGGATGGTAGAAAGAGAACCCGCGGATCAGCTTGGTTTCGAAGGCATGCGCCAGCTCGCAGACCCTCGCCACATCCTTCGCCAGATACTGTTTGAACGGCACGTACCGGTTCTTCGTGCCATCCTCGACGTCGCGCAACTTGACCTTGCCGATCGGCGAGCCGATCGATGACACGTTCAGTCCGTACTCACCCTGCAGGTGCCGCAGCTGGCTGATCTCCGATTTGCTCAGGTCCATCACGTTCTTGATGCCCTGCCCCGCGTCGATGAACCGAATCGAGAAGTACTGCAGCCCGGCCGCGGCAAAGGCCGAAAACTGCTGTTCGGCCGTCTTCTGGTTCGCCGCCTCATCCGCAAAACCGCTCAAAAGCACCTGTGGCTGGTCAGACATGGACGACTCCAGACAAGAACAAGGGGTTGGAGGAGATGTACGGCATGGCAGCCGGCGCCAGGCACACGCCCTCGTGCGGCGTCGCAGTATTCTCAGACGGTGGTCGCGCGCCCGCAAGGGGGTAGGGACGCGCTCAACACAAAGTCGCCGCATCGAGCCTTGTCGCACGGCTCTCCGAGCCGCGATGCCTCGACTCGGAGAGTCGAGCGACGGACGAGCGCAGCGCCGCCGCGAGGCGTGCGTTGCGCTCCTGGTCAGCCCCGCTCGGTTCGGCTATCCTCGTAAACACGGCCCCCCGGGTCGAGTTCGACGACGCGCTGGACGCGCGTCGTGCGCGCCGCAGCGGTCGGCATGGGCATGATCTTCGACGAGACCTGTCGGCCGTCTTGCGAGGCAGCGTGCCAGGACGGGTTGCAGGTACACCTTCACCACTGGAGCGGGTGCAGCGATGGAACCGGAACGGCTCATGCGGCTGGCGATGGACAAGGCTCGCGAGGGGATCCAGCGCGGCCAGAGTCCTTTTGGCTGTGCCATCGCGCGCGACGGGAAGCTGTTGGCCTGTTGCCACAACACAGTGCGTGCCACGCCCGACACGACAGCCCACGCGGAGGTGAATGCGATCCGCGCGGCGTGCCTGGCAATCGGCGACGTGCATCTGCGCGGCGCGGTCGTGGCGACCACGTGCGAGCCCTGTCCGATGTGCATGGCCGCCCTGCACTGGGCCCAGGTCGCACACGTCTACTACGGGGCCACGATCGCTGACGCGCAGCAGGCTGGTTTTAACGAGCTGCAGCTGCCCGCCCGGGACCTGCTGCGACTCGGCGGCAGCTCCGTCCAGCTCTCCGACGGCCTGTTGCCGGACGAGTGCCGTGAGCTGTTCCAGCTCTGGCTGCGCCGACCCGACCGGTACAGCTACTGATGGTCGCGCACGAACAACGCGCTCACGCGGGTGGTGATGCCTCCGCGCGGCGTGAACGCGGCCGTCAGTTGCAGGCGCCGCGGGGCAAGCACTGCCACGAGATCGTCGAGGATCCGGTTCGTTACGTGTTCGTAGAAAATGCCTTCATTCCGGTACTGCTGCAGATACAGCTTCAGACTCTTCAGCTCGACACAGCGCTGATCGGGGATGTACGTGACGGTCAGCGTGCCGAAATCCGGCTGCCCCGTTTTGGGACAGACCGACGTGAATTCCGGACAGACGATCTCCACCGTGTAGTCCCGATCCGGGAACTGGTTGGTGAACGTCTCCAGCGTCTCGCGAAAATCCCCGCGCATACCGCCCACTCCCGCGCATCAAGTGCCCCGCACCAGTCCGAACCACTCGACCTGCCGGCGGGGACAGTACCGCAACCCGCGCTCGCGAGCTAGCGGCTCAAGCCATGCCTGCGTCTCACGCAGACCAACCACGTCGGTGCCTTGCGGCATCAGCATGACGCAGTCCCGGTCGATCTCGGGGAGTTCCTCCAGATACCGGTCAATCTCACCCAGGTCTTCCGGTTGATCGACGACGAATTTCACTTGATAAGCGTGCTCAGCGACCAAGCGCCGCATCACATCGGGTGCGTGACGAGTTCGGGCGTGCCGCAGCTGCCAGCGTCGATGCTCATCGCCGCGCGGCAGCGAATTCGAGAGCTTCGGACTGATCGACATCAGATCACAGCGCAGCGGCAGATACAGCGTGCCGGCCGTCTCGACCGTCAGATGACAGCCATGTTGACTCAGCGCGTCACAGAGCGGAATGAGTTCCGCGTACAACATCGGCTCGCCGCCGGTAACCACCACATGTTCCAGCGCTTGCGACACGACGCGGCGGAAGACCTCATGGACCGACAAGTCGTCGCCTTTCGGTTCCCAACTCGCGTGGGGCGTATCACAGAACCAGCAGCGCAGGTTACACCCCGACGTGCGAACGAAGATGCTGTCCGTCCCCGTCAGAAATCCTTCGCCCTGGAGCGATCGAAAGATTTCGGCAATTCGCATCGCGTGGCCCCTCGACGCAGTCAGGAAACATCCGACGCAGACGGATCGGACCACGGCGCCCGCGCGGCGTGCCTCGCTTGCGACTCGGCGCGGCCTGTCACCCGCGGCGCCCGCGGCGCGAAGACCAGCACCGTCGCCGCACCGACGATGACCAGGATCAACCCGGCGTAGAAGATCGGGCTGACCCCCTCGCGATAGGCCTTGGTCCAGTACATGGTGAAGAGCGTGTTGACCACGGGGGCTCCGCCAAACACCAGCGGCATCACGTAGACCGGCCGTCCGCCAAACGACAGCGCCAGAATGATGCCGATCGCCCCGATGGCGCCGACGCCGCCCGCGACCAGACTCCAGGTGATGCCCGCGAACGTCCAGTGGCCGCGCAGCTCACCCTGCCCGACGAGCACGATCAGCGGCACGATAATCGCCACGACAAAATACGCCACGCCAACACAGATGAGCGGCTTCAGCCGGCTGTTGCCCATGTGGTGCTGGCCCTCGTGCAGCGTCGGGCCGTACACGCCCCAGCAGATCACCGCCATCGCGACGCCGGCCGCTATCAACAACATGCTCTTCATTCGCTCAGTCCCCCCCAGCCTGCGCCCACGCGATTCGGCGTCGGTCGCAGACTCAGCCCCTGCCCCCGCAGTGGAGTCTATCACATCGACCGCACTTCTTGCAGGGGCTCACGGCCTCTCACGGGCTCGCCACCCATTCCCCCCACTGACGCTCGATCTGAGCGCGACAGTGCGGGCAACGCACGCGCCGCCCCAGCTGATCACTCCGCAACAGCACCTGCTTCCCGCACCCCTCACAGGACACCTCGAACCGCAGTGCCTTGTCATTCAACCGCTCCCAGTGACTGTCCGGAACGTCCGGGAACTGCACGTCCTCCGCCGTGAAGACCGTCAGCAGATCACGCGTCACGGGCGACACGCCAGCAACCCGATTGGCCAGTCGCCGGACCGTGTTTTCAAACGTGTTGCGCACCAGCCGGCCGTTGCCGAAATGCTCGTCGCGCTGCGTAAAGAGCCAGTGGAACCCCAGCAGCAGTTTGGCACGCACCGCCGGTTGCAGCTGATAGTGGTTCGCTTCGCACATGAGCTGGAAGATCTGGGCAAGCTCTACCGGCAGGTAATCCTCAAACAGCAGCTGGGTGTTGAACCGCGAGCTCAGGCCGGGATTGCTCGCCAGGAGCCGATCCATCGGTTCGGGATATCCCGCCAGGATGACCACGAGTCGGTGCCGGTTGTCTTCCATCCGCTTGACCAGCGCCTGCACCGCCTCCGCGCCATACGCGTCCTGGCCCGTGTCCGCCACCAGGCTGTAGGCTTCGTCAATGAACAGGATCCCGTCGAGTGCTTGATCGATCTGGCGGTTGGCTTTGGGGGCCGTCTGCCCGGCGTACTCGGCCACCAGGCCGGCACGATCGGTCTCGATCAGATGCCCGCGTGCCAGCAGTCCCAGCAGCCGGAAGATCCGACCGACAATCCGCGCCACCGTCGTCTTGCCGGTCCCCGGATTGCCACGAAACACCATGTGCAGGCTCAACGCATGGGCCGGCAATCCCGCGTCGCGCCGGTGCTGCTGCAGGTGCAGGTAGTTGGTGAGCGTCTTGATTTCCTGTTTGGCCTGGGGCAATCCAATCAGCGCATCGAGATCGGCCAGTGCCTGCGCGAGTGAGTCTTTCAGTTCCGCGTCGAGCGTCTCAGCCGAGTCGTGCGCCAGACGGGGCGCTTGTTGCTGCTGTTCCTGCGGGCCCGCGGGTCGTGAAGGCAGCAGGACCGGCTCGCGGGTGACAATCTGCGACGACTGCGCACCCGCCGAGGGACGATCGGCCTCCGACGCATCCTCCAACGGAATGCGCTCGAGGTGCACCTGCACCTCGTGCTGAATCGTCTGCAGCACACACGTTTCTTCCGTGCTGACCGTGCCATCGGCCTTGGCCACCAGGTTGGCCACGCGCAACACGATCGTCTCAAGCTCCGGCACAAAGTCGCGAATCCGGACAATCCGATCGAACGGTCGCAACAGACTGTACCAGTTCAAATTGGCGGCGTCGGCAAACAGGCGGCCGGCCACCCGCTCCAGTTCGTCCCCTTCCAGACGTCGCTGCCACAAATGCTCGACCAGCTCGCAGGCCAGCACGCGTTCCATCCGGCTCCACCGCCGATCAGCCTGCGCCACCGAGGTGTAGATTTTGACGAGCAACCCCTGATGGAGATCGACCATGCGTCGGATCAGGTCGCGCCGTGTCGATTCGTCGGCACCGGGTTGATCCTGGAGCGCCACGCGGGCCGCTTCGATGTAGAGTCGCTTGCAGCTGGCCAGGGCCTCGCGAAACTGAACCACCAGTTCGGCCCCGCGATCGCTCATGGCGGCACCTCCGCGATGCGATCCGCCAGCACGTCCCCCAAGGGATCGAACGCGGCCACCCCGAATCCCAGATGCAGGTGGCGGCGCCACCCTTCGGCATACGCCCAGCGGCCGGACATCCGCCCCACCTCGGCATCCAGATCACGCAGCGTCTGGAGGTAGGAATCCAGCCCCTGGCTCTCGTCCAGCCACTGTTTCTGACTGACATGCCTGGCCAGCATCGCCACCTTGGCGTCCTCGCGGTCCGTCACATCGACGAAGAGCTCCGGCAGGACCAGGCGGCGGAGAGGATCCCGATTGGAGTAAGGCTGGGCGTGATAGACCGCCGTCGGCTGCATGACCGGAGGTCGCGCCGGCACCACCGGGAAATTCGGCATGCCGCGTGAAAAGGCCGCAGTGACCACGAGCCGGCACGTATTGGTATGGTCTTCCATGTAGTCGACCGGACTGTGGGTGAGCACAATCTCAGGCGCCACGTCGCGCATGACGGACGCGACCTGAGCCAACGTCTCCCGGTCGTAGAAGATGTCCAGGTCGGCACAGATGCTCTCGTGATAAACCGCCCCGATACTCGCCGCCGCCTCGCGTGCCTCCTGCCGCCGCATCGCCACGATCGTCGGCGTGTCGTACCGGGTCGTGCCCAGGCACCCGTTGGCGACGTTCATGTAGTGCAGTTCGTAGCCCGCCTCGCCCAATAACATGAGCGTACCCGACATGAGAAACTCGATGTCGTCCGGATGTGCACCAACGGCGAACGCGGTCTTGGTCATGGTTCTCCTCTATCGCCGCGGCAGGTGGCGACGTGATGCAACCACAGGTTCTCCTCTTCTTTTAGCGTTCTTCGCGCAGGGCAGCCAGTACCGGGACTCGCAACGTCAATCGCGTCGCCCAGGCTCCCGCCGCCACACCCGCCAACAGGATCACAAGCAACATCAGCGTCAGGCTCTGCCACGGGACTGCCGCGCCCCTCCCGGCAAGCTGCGGGAGCACCGCCAGCCCGGCGGCCAGCACACCGGTCACCAGCCCCGCCAGCAGCAACAGGACGTTCTCCAGCAGCACCAGCCCCGCCAGCCGTCGCCGGCGAAAACCCGCCGCCCGCAGGATTCCCATCTCGCCTCGCCGCTCCAGCACGCTCCGCAACTGCACCGCCGCCAGACCGAACGTGCCCAGCAGCAGACCAAGTGCGCCCAGGCTCTGAAACGTCCGCAAATACGTGTTCTGCAAGGCCATCAGGCCGGCCAGAATCCGCAGACTGTCCGTCGCATCGAATCCCAAGTCACCCAACCGGTCCTCCAACACACCCTGCACCGCCGCCGCCCGCTCTCGCGGCGTGTCGATCAGGAAGTACCGATATCCGCTGACCGCCGGGAACAGGCGGCGGAAATCGGCCTCCGAAATCAACAGATTCCCGTGCAGGATGCTCAGCCGCAGGAGTCCGACCACGCGGAACGTGATCGGGCGGCCATCGTACTGGAACGTCACCAGCTCGCCGATTCCGCCGTAGAGCCGCAGGCTGTACATCGCCGTCTCCTGATCAATGATGACGGGGATCGGCGCTTCCGACGGAGTCGGTTCATCTGCCAACAGATGCCACGGATTGCTTCGGTCCGCGGGACGTTCGGCGGCCGCGGCGGAAAACGGCAGCGGCACGGCGGAAGGGCTGTCCCAATGGGCAACCAGCGCCGGCGGAACACCCAGAATGCGCGGCTGCGTGGCGCGGTACAGGTTACCGCAACTGGCATCGTCGCCTGCCCGCACGCGCAAGGCAAAGACGCGCGTGCCATCCCACTGCGCGGCGTCGGGACCCAGCAGTTCTTCGCGAGTAGCCGGGTCGTTCAGATCGCCCAAGAGCGGCTGCGAAGACTCACCCACCAACGCGAACCCGCCCGTGCCGGTCACCGTCGGCTGCAGCTGAAAAGCACTCATCGCCACAATCAGGAAACTCGACGTCGCGATCAGCCCGATCGTCAGCGTGCTACGCCCCGGATGCCTGGCCGCGCTGCGCACGGCCAGCTTCACCAACGGCCACCGACCGGTGACCGCCAGCAGACGCTGTCCCCCTGCCCGCAAAGTCGTCCAGGTCAGCAGCAGCAGCGCGGCGAGGATCGTGGCCCCTGCCCCGACAAACGCCCCGGCCTGCTCCTGCCCGCTGCGGCCTGCGGCCACCGTGACCAGGCCGAGCGCGAGTAACGCCAGGGCGAGCACGACCCCGAGCGGCCACCGCGCCGCGCGACCCACGCACATCGCCCCGGAGGTCGTCGCGCCGCTGAGCAGCTGGCGTGCGGACACGCGACGCGTCTGAAACACGCTCAGCACAATCGTGCTGGCGGATACGGCCACGCCCGCGACGAAGCCCAGCAGAAGGCTGCGCGGCGTCCAGTAGAACTCCAGAAACGGCTCGCTCACCGCCCCCAACCACCACGATTTGTTCTGCAGCGCGGCCAGCATCAGCAGGGCATAGCCGGCCCCCACCATGCTGCCAGCCATGCTCCCCAGCGTCGCCACGGCGCAGCCTTCGGCGATCAGCAGGCGACGCACGCGACGCACGCTCCAGCCAAGCGCCAACAACAGGCCGACCTGTCGCGCCCGCTGCTCGAAACCCAGCCGGAACAGGAGGGCAATCAGCAGCACCGCAGCGGCAATCACGAAGAAACTCAACAGTAGAAACAGCACATCGAACGGCGTGTTGCCCGCCGACGCCGTCAACTGCCGCCACTTGATCGGGCGGAATTCGAACCCCAGCCGCGTGCCGTCGCGCATCAGCTCCTCCCGCAATTGACGCGCGAGCCGCTCCCGCGTGACCCCTTCGTGCACCGGGATGCGATACGAGGTGACCTGGCCGAAACGGCTGCCCCACAATCGCTGCGCCGCCGCCCACGACACGTACGCCTTGGGAGTCGTGCCGTAATCCTCCCAGTACACGTCGTCCTGTTCGCGAATCAGGCTGTAGTCAATCGTAAACGGCACTTCCCAATCGTTGATCGACTTCTGGTCCGTGATGCCTTCGACCTCGGGCGTCAGCGCCGGATCATTCGCCACCGTCGGGCGTTGGTTGAACCGCAGCTGCCGTGCAGGCAGGAAAGGCCGCTCCGGCGGGGTCAGCGGCGTCACGGCCGCCAGCCGCAAGGGCACGTGCCGCTCGACCGATACGCCATGCGTCGTCTCGGGTTCATAGTACGTGAGCTGGATCAGGTCACCCGGTACTGCACCGAGTTCGTCCGCCGCCCAATCGGTCAGAATGATCTCGTCGGGCCCCGGTGTCGGAAGCTCCTGGCCGGTCGCGGACCGCAAACAGAACGTCGCGGATGCGTCGATGCCCGTGACCGTGGAATACGGGATCTTCACACGGTCCTCGTCCGGCTCTCCATCGCGGGCCGCCCGTTCCAGCAGGTTCGCCAGGTAGGTGAATACCTTTTGGCCGCCCAGCGGTGTGAAGGCCCGCGCGGCGGCCGCCGCCACCTCAGGCGGCAACACCATCTGCTGCGTGGTCAGGCTGAAATAGTCATAAATCGTCTCGACCTGGCCCGACTGCGGATCGGTGTAACGCAGGGTGACCTGCGTGAGGCCAAGGCCGAGATCCTCCAGCGTGGGGTTCAGCGCCGCGGCCACGGCTTGGCACACCGCGTCCGAACTCGCTTGCTCGCGCGACGGGCCCGCGAGAAAGATACTGTTGATACGCGCCGGCTGCTCCAACCCCTCCTGCAACATCTCCAGTGACACAAACGCGTTGGCCGGCACCGTCTGGCGGGGACTGAGACTGAACTGGGCCAACCCGTCGCCGGGGAGGACCTCAATGACGGTCAGTCGGGGGAAGCTGCGGATGCGATCGGTCTTCTCGCCCAGCGGGCTGTCGGGCGGGATGTCCTGCGGCTTGGGAAGCCGCAGCGTGACGCTGTCCCCGACCCTCACCTGGAGCTCGTCAGCCAGCGCCTGGTTCACCACGATTTCGCCTCGCTGGGGCAGCCGCTGCGGTCGCCGCCCTGGATCCGGTTCCAGGCTCCAGAAGGATCGCGCTTCCGACACGTCGACCGTCGATGGACTCCCCACCGCCAGGACGTGGGTGGCGCGCTGGACTCCTGCCGCGCCGCGGTGTTCCACCGTCGCCTCGGGAAACACCATCAGCCCCAGCGCCCGTAACGACTCGCGCGGGAATCGCGGGTGCGATGCCAGTTCCGCGACCAATTCCGACCGAAAGAACCGGTCGACCAACAGCAGCTGGTCGACCAGCCCCAGGCGATCCAGCGTCCGGGCACGCAGACTGCCGCGCACGCTGTCCCCGACCAGCAGCGCGCCGGTGAGCACCGCGGTGGCCGCGACGACGCCGAGTCCCACCGCCGCGTTGATGCGTCCGTGGTACGCCAGTCCGCGCAATGCCAATCGCCAGAAGTTCACGGTGACGCACTTTCCCCGTAGTCGAGCAGTCGTCCGTCATCGAGTCGTTTGCGCTGTTGGAGCAGGTTGGCCAGCTCGATGCTGTGCGTCACGACGATCAGCATCGTCTGCTCTTCCTGCTGCAGGCGCAGCAGGAGCCGAGCCACTGCCATCGCGCTGGTATGGTCGAGATTCCCCGTGGGTTCGTCGGCCAGGACCAGCTGCGGCGCAGTCACCAGCGCCCGCGCCAGCGCGACCCGCCCCCGCTCGCCACCCGACAGTTCCGCAGGGCGATGGTCCAGCCGGTCCGCCAG
This sequence comes from Pirellulaceae bacterium, assembly GCA_025459265.1. Classification (GTDB taxonomy): domain Bacteria; phylum Planctomycetota; class Planctomycetia; order Pirellulales; family Pirellulaceae; genus JAAYDI01. Next base: position 17,481 of record JALOQX010000022.1, read on the forward strand.
TCCGACCCGGTGCAGCAGGTCGCGGGCCCGCTGCTGCTGCTGCCCGGTCGGCGCGCCGTCGGCCAGCGCCGGAATCAGCACGTTCTCCAGCACCGTCAGTTGCGGCAGCAGGTGGTGGTCTTGAAAGACGAAACCGATGTTGCGGTTGCGAAACCGCGCCAACGCCGCCTCGGGCAGCGTGTACGGGTTCTGACCGCCGAGCCAAATCGTGCCGCTGGTGGGCGGATCGAGCGTCCCGATGGCATAGAGCAACGTGCTCTTGCCGGACCCGCTCGGGCCCAGAATCGCCAGATTCTCACCGGCCGACAGCGCCAGGGAAACGTCACGAAGCACCGTTAGCGGGGTGGAACGGGTCGGGTACGCCTTGGCTACGTGCTCAACGCTCAAATCAGGCATCCGCACTCCCCCCGCGCACCCCCAGTGATTCACGTGTCCAAGTATTCGGCCAACTGCGTGCGCAGCTGGTCGGGAACCGGCGTCGACATGGGCGGTTGATCCGGTACAAACCGGCAGCAGACGCTCGTCAGCGACCCGGTTGCGATCTCGCGACCGTCGACCAGGAAACGAAACGCGTACGTGACGCTGGAGGACCCGATCCGGGCGACGCGCAATTCGATGTCCAACACGTCCTCAAAGCGCGCCGAACCGCGGTACTCGCACGCGGCGGCGACGCGCGGCCAGCTGAGCGCACCCTGGGCCGGGTCGCCGGGCGCCAGGGGCGTATGCACGCTGGTCCCCAGGGAACGCAGGAACTCGTGCTCCGCCGCTTCCATGCAGGTGAAGAACACGGAGAAGTGCATGATTCCGGCCGCGTCCGTGTCGCGAAACTCGACCCGGCGGCACGTGTGGAAGGCATCACTCATACGTGGACCGCATCACTCATACGCTGCGATTTCATCCGCCCCTTCGCCGGGCAGTCCAGCCCGTAACCGCCGGCGCAAAAAATAAGCCTGCCGCGGTCGACTACCCGACAGGCCCTTGGCTGGATCGAACCAGCTACTCTCCCGTGTACGGCAAGAGCGCCATGAAACGCGCACGCTTGATGGCCCGCGTCACCGCGTGCTGGCTGGCCGCCGAGCAGCCGGTCTTACGCCGCCCGACGATCCGGCCATGGCGGTTGATCAGCTTCTTGAGGAGTTCGACGTCCTTGTAGTCGACAAACATGGGACGCGGCCGCTCCCCGTCCACAAAAATCGGGTCTTTCTTCTTGCCACGGGTCCGGGTTTTGGTCCGCTTGCGGGGCCGAACGGGTCGTTTCATATGCCTGGCTTTAACGGGTGTAAGTACTTACCATATCTGCATTTGGCGTGGCCACGCCACCGCAATGTTCTTGGGCGGGAACTCGCTATTTTACGCGAATCAATCCGAAACGCAAGCCAGGGCCAGCAGCGGGTGCTAGTGAGCCGCGGACGGCGACGCCCCGGCCGGTTCCTCCCGGGGTCGGAGGATTTCGAGCAATTCCACGGCGGGTTTGTTGCTGCAGTAGATCATGGCGGTGCGGCCATACGTGACCACCGGCCGGTCCAGGCCGAAGGTCCGCCGCAGGTCCGGCCCAGTCATGATCTGCCAGAGGCTGAACCGCTGCACGCGACGGAGGACATTGTGGTGGATCAGGACGCGGCCGAGCGGAATTACTTCGCCTTCAATGTCCTCGCGGACCGTTTCGTCGAGAAACTCGCAACGCAGCCGCACGACGCAGTATTGCAGGATTTCACCTCCCCGCTGGCGGCGCAGCACGCTCTTGCGCGCGTAATAGGTGCGGTTAAGTCGCCGGCGCTTGACCTCGACGATCACCGGACCCCCGTAGGCGGCCTCGAGCGTGACCGTCATGTGTTCATGATGGTCCAGCAGTCGCCGAAAGTGCAGCGGCAACTGATCCCCGGTCACTTCCTGGAACCGCCCGATGTCGTCGATCGACCGGGAGAACAGCGTGACCAGGCTCCTCAGATCGGGCGTCAGCGGCAAGGACATCACCCCCAGAGTCTATCACAGGGGGCGATTGTCGGCCCAGAGGGTGAACCACGCGAAGGGCACGGCGATCCCAGACGCATCGCTTGGTGGCTGCCGCCCCGGATGCCATAATGACACGCGGGCGGTGGTCAACTCGCGGGCAACGCAGGCAGGGACCGAGTGAGTGGGCGGCGAGGCATGAGCAAGAGCGGGAGACGGCGGGGCAAGCCCGCGTGGGTGCAGCTTACGGATGAGGAACTCCTCGACTGGCGGATCTGTGATCTGGGGGTCGAGATCGAGGGGACGGCGCTGACGGAGCGGATTGCCCGACTCTACGACGAACTGGCCGCGCGGGAGATTCGGTTCCGTCCGCATGTCTGGATCTCCGACGAGTGGTTTTCACCCGAGGGCGTTCCGGGGATTGCCATTCCCTTTTACATGGCCCATCCGCGACTGGCGCAGCTCGAACGCCGTCAGATGTTGGAGGTGGAGGGCGGCACGCAGGCGTGGTGCATGCGCATCCTGCGCCATGAAGCCGGGCATGCGATCGACACCGCATACAGTCTGCATCGCCTGCGGCGCTGGCAGCAGGTCTTCGGCAAGTCATCGCAACCCTATCCGGACGAGTACGCCCCCCGCCCCTACAGCAAGAGCTACGTCCGGCACCTGGACAACTGGTACGCACAGAGCCACCCGGACGAGGATTTCGCCGAGACCTTTGCGGTGTGGCTGACGCCGCGTTCGAACTGGCGGGTCCAGTATGCGGGCTGGCCGGCGCTCAAGAAGCTCGAATTGGTCGACACGCTCGTCGCGGAGACTCGCGGGCGTCGTCCCTGCGTACGGTCGCGCGGGCGAGTCGAACCCGCCTCGCGGATCCGCAAGACCTTGCGCGTCCATTACGCCGAAAAGCGGGTCCGGTACGGTGTCGATGCGGCGTTCTCCTTCGACCGCGAGCTGCAGCAGCTGTTCTCAGACGCCCCGGACTATGCGACGCGCGCGCCGGCCAGCGCTTTCCTGCGCCGCCACCGCCGCGAACTGCTCCGCGTGGTGGCGCACTGGACCGGACAATACAAATACACCATCGACCAGGTCCTGACCGAGATGATCGATCGGTGCCGCGAGCTCGGATTGAGACTCCACCGCTCCGAACGTGTCGCGTTGCGCGACGCCCAGGTCATGCTCACGGTCCAGACCATGAACTATCTCCACCACGGCCATCACAAGATCATGCTATGAAACGACTCCGCGTGATGGTGCTGATGGATGAGGAACTCGTTCCCCCCAACAGCATCGTGGGCGTCAGTGACGAGGAGATGCTCAACTGGAAGACCGAGTACGACGTGCTTGTCACGCTGCGTGACCTGGGACACCATGCCGAACCGCTCGGGGTGAGTCACGACCTGGGGGCGATCCGGCGGTTCATCGAGGAACATCGACCGCACATCGCCTTCAATCTGCTCGAGGAGTTCCAGGGGGTCGCGGTGTTCGACCAGCACGTGGTCAGTTACCTCGAGCTGATGAAGCTCTCCTATTCCGGCTGCAACCCGCGCGGCCTGATGCTCGCCCACGACAAAGCCCTCAGCAAACAGCTCCTCACCTATCACCGGATCGCCACGCCCCGCTTCGCCGTCTTCGAGCGGGGGCGCAAGATCGTCCTGCGGCGCCGGTACACGTATCCGCTGCTGGTCAAATCGGTGATCGAAGAAGCGTCGCTCGGGATCAGCCAGAAGTCCATCGTGCGCACCGATGAACAACTCAAGGATCGGGTCGCCTACGTGCACGACGAGCTCCAGACCGACGCGCTGGTGGAGGAGTTCATCGAGGGGCGCGAGCTGTACGTGGGCGTGCTGGGCAATCGGCGACTGCAGACGCTGCCGATCTGGGAGATGACGTTTGCGAATCTGCCCAGCGACGTCGCCAACATCGCCACGCGGCGCGTCAAGTGGGACACCGCCTACCAGAAGAAACTGGGCGTGCAGACCAACGCCGCGGAAGGACTCTCCAAAGCGCAGAAGCTGGCCATCTCACAGCTCTGCAAACGCGTGTATCGCGCGCTGTCACTCAGCGGCTACGCGCGACTCGATCTGCGCATGACGCCCGAAGGTCGTGTGTACGTACTCGAGGCCAACCCGAATCCCAACCTGTCGTATGGTGAGGACTTCGCCGAGTCGGCCGAGTCTGCGGGCGTGTCCTACGAACAACTCCTGCAGCGGATTCTCCGCCTCGGGCTGTCCTGGCGGCCATACTGGTACTGAACGCCCCACATCACGTGTAGCGCACGCCGCGGTGGTCCGGTTCGAAAAAGGCGGGCAGCAGTCCGTCGGCACGGAGCAGCCCGTCACGCGTGAGCGTCACGCGGTCGCGGTCGATCGTCAGCCACCCTTGCTCGGCATAGACTTGCCACGTCGCCCGCCAGTGCTCCAGGATGTCGACCGAGAACTTGTGGCGAAAGTAGTCCGCGTCCAGCCAGCCGTGCTTGAGCTGCAGGACAAGTTCACGCACCATCAACTGATGGGGCGTGCACCGCAGCGCTCGGCCCAGCGGCAGGCGCTGCTCCTCCAACAGAGTCTCCACGTACTGCGGCCACTCCGGCAGGTTCTGATAGTGCACCCCGGAGACGTGTCCGAAACTGGCGATGCCGGTGGCCAGCATGTCGGCGCCGCGCCACAGGTTGTCGCGGTAACTGAAGTTCACCTGCGCGGGATCCTTGACCAGCGTGTAGGCGCTCGACACGTGGTAGCCGGCCGTCAACAACTCGTCAAACGCCGCGCTGACCCACGCGCGTTTCTGCGGCCAGTCCGCCACCGGCGTCTCGATCCGGTGTCCCAGGATGTCCTGTGAGTAAACCGTGTTGAACGGCAGTTCCATCTGGTAGATCGTCACGCTGTCGGGCCCGAGTTCCAGCGTGCGGCGGATGTTCGACCGCCAGTTCTCCCACGTTTCACCAACCATCCCCGCAATCAGATCGATATTGACGTTCGGGAAGCCCGCGGCCTGGATCCACTCCCACGCCTGCATGATTTCACCCGATAGGTGCGCTCGCCCGTTTTCACGCAGGATGTCATCGCTGAAATTCTCAATACCCAAACTCACGCGGGTCACGCCCAGTTCGCGAAGTGCACGCACCTTCGGTTCCGCCAGCGTGCCCGGTTCACACTCGAACGTCACCTCCTCCGCCTGCGACCAGTCGATGTTGGCCCGCAGGCGGTCGACCAGCGAATGCAGCTGCCGCACACTCAGGAACGAAGGCGTGCCCCCGCCGAAATAGACGAATCGAAAGGGACGCCCTCCCATGACCTCCAGACAACTTACCAGTTCGATCTCCCGCGCCAGTGCCGCCAGATATTGCTCGATGTCACTGGCGCGCTTGTCGGTGAAGACTTTGAAATAACAGAATTTGCAGCGTTTGCGGCAGAACGGGATGTGCAGGTACAGCCCCAACGGGACCGCCGACGGCGGCTGACGCATCACCCGTTCAACCTGCTCAACCTGCTCGCGCTGCCAGCACGAAAACGGCGGATAGTTCGAGATGAAATAGTTGCCGATGTCCGTCTTGGTGCTCTCAGTTACCATGTATCACCGGTCGGTTGTGCGGAGGACGGAGGACGGAGGACGGAGGGCGGAGGACGGAGGGCAGAGGACGGAGGGCGGAGGACGGAGGGCAGAGGACGGAGGACGGAGGGCAGAGGACGGAGGGCGGAGGACGGAGGGCAGAGGACGGAGGACGGAGGGCGGAGGGCAGAGGACGGAGGACGGAGGACGGAGCCTCGCCCTCCACGTTCGCCCTCTTCCCAAGCGCGCTGCGTTCTCCCTTCCCTTCGATGTTCGACGTTCGACGTTCGATGTTCGATGTTCGGCATTCGCCATTCAAACCTCACACCTCACGTTTCTACTCTCCGAGGCAGTACACGACGCCGTCTTGGCTGGCGATTACGAGTCGCTGGTCGGCCACGGCGGGCGAGCCGGCAAAGCCGCCCCCGGCTTCGAATTGCCACAGTTCCTTGCCGGTCTTGAGGCCCAAGGCGTAGAGGCGACCGTCGGCCGCCGCGACAAATACGCGATCCTGGACGATCACCGGCGAAGCGTCGACACGCTGGCGGGTGGTGAACTCCCACTGCAACTGACCGTTGTCGGCATTGAGTGCGTAGACCTTCTTGGATCGACCTCCAAACACAACCACGCCGTCCGCGACGGCGGGCGAGCTGCGCACGGGCTGCTGGCGTTGGCGGTCTTCAAACGTCCACACCGTTTCGGCACGTTTCCAGTCGACACAGAAGAATACGCCGCCTTCGGTCCCGAAGTACACGTGCTGGCCGACAGCGGCGGGAGTCACGCCGGTGGGCGCTTTGATGTCGACTTTGCCCGCGAGCTGGCCATTGGTCACATCGATGATGTGCAGCTGACCGTCGCATCCGGCGACGAACGCGCGATCTTCGACCACCGTGGCCGCGCAGCGGATCTGGTTGTCGATCGAGTATTTCCAGGCCAGCTGGCCCGTCGCGGCCTGGAGGCAGTAGAGGGTCCCATCCTGGGATCCGATCAGGACCTGGTCGCGGTAGAAATTGGCTCCGGCACTGATCTCCACTTCGGTGGCGAAGGTCCATTGGACATTGCCTGTGGCGGCATCGAGGCTGTGCAGACGGCCTTCCATATCGCCGATCAGCAATTGTTGGTCCCGGACCGCGGCAGCGGCCGTGAAGCCCAGGTCAAACTTCTTCTTCCACCGCGGCTGACCGGTGTGGAGGTCGAGCGCATAGAGTTGGCCGTCCAGGTCGCCGATATACACGCATCCGTCCGCGACCACGGGCGTCGCCTCGAACGCCCCCTCGGGGACCCGGTATTCCCACCGGACCTTCAGTGCGGGCGGGAGTTTCGTGAGCGCGACGCCTGTGCCGGCCGCGTTGCCGCGGAAGACCGGCCAGCGTGCTGCGTCACCGGGCGGCGGTTCGTCCGCCGCGGCGTCAAGACGCGCGGCGCAGAGTGCGATGAGCGTTGAGAGTACGAGGATGCAGCCGCAGGTCGACGGAAGTCCTGTGCGTTGCTTCATCGGATGACAGATCACGGCCACATACCCTCACAGTGCTTGACGGTACAGCTGCAACAGCGTCCCCACATCGACGGGCCGCGGATTGAACGACGTCGTCCACTGCCGCGCGGCATCGGACGCGAGTTTTGGGAGCACCGACTCGTCGACGCCACAGGCCGAGAGGCGTACGGCCAGGCCGGCCCGCGCGGCGAGCGTCGCAAGGTAGTCGGCCAGGCCGTCCGCAGCCGTGTCGGGGGCGGGCAGCCCGGCCTCCCGGCTCGTCACGGACAGCAGCTCGCGGTAGCTCGACGCCACCTCCGCCGCGTTGAACCGGATCACGTGCGGCAGCATCAGGCTCACGGCCTGACCGTGCACGAGGCCGTAGTGGGTGGTGAGCGGGTTGGCCAGTCCGTGCGCCGCGCCCAGCATCGAGTGTTCGATGGCCATGCCGGCGAAGCAGGCGCCGAGCTGCATGCTGCCACGCACCTCAAGGTCGTCCGGCTGATCCAGCACGCGGGGAAAATTCGTGGCCAGCAGCCGCCACGCTTCGCGACTGAACACGCGCGAGACCGGCGTGGCCACCTTCGTGACGTACGTCTCGACGGCGTGGGCCAGCGCATCGAGTCCGGTCAGCGCCGTGATGCGCGGCGGCTGAGTCAGCGTGAGCCGGGGATCCAGGATCGCCAACCGGCAGGCGGCTTTCTTGTCACCGCAGGCCATCTTCACGTGCGTCGCGGCGTCGGAGATCAAGGCAAACGACTGAGCCTCACTTCCCGTGCCGGCCGTCGTCGGCACGGCCACCGCGGGCAGGAGCGGCAGCCGCGCTTTGCCCACGCCCCAGTAGTCCTTCATCTGCCCGCCGTTGGTGTGGAGGAAATTGATGCCTTTCGCGCAGTCCAGCGAACTGCCGCCGCCCAGTCCGACCAGGACGTTGGGACGGAAGCGCCGCGCGCTTTCCACCCCCAGTGCCACGTCGGTGGTCGACGGATTCTCGTGAAACTGGTCGAACAGCTCCACCACCAGTCCGGCGTCGCGCAAGGCCTGCATACCCCGCTGCGCGTGCCCCGCCGCCTGCACGCCCCGGTCACTCACCACCAGCGCGCGGCTGACACCCAGCTCCCGCACGAGCGGACCGATCCGATCGATCGCATCCACGCCGAACACGATCCGCGTTGGCAGCTGCCAGTCAAACGGAACCAACGTCATGGGGCCTCCCCCAAGAACTCGTCTGCCGCCTGGTAAGCGCGCGAGCGGAACAGGAAGTCGATGATGTTGCCCTCGTGCGGCTGCAGCCAGTTCAACTTCGTGGTCGGGAGCGGGCCGATATTGAGTCGATCGATGTGCACGGCATCGGTGAGCTGGCGGATGAGCGACCGATTGCGCGTGATCGCCGTACAGACCAGCGTCGGGCCGATCTTGGCCAGGAACTGCTCCTGCGGGCAGCGCACCACGGTTGCGAAGGGGAACATGTATTCGCGGCGCGTCACTTCCGGTTCGGGTGAGTCGCTGTGCACGATCATCGGACGGAGGTACGCGCAGCGCGGCTGCTCAACCAGACGCGGGCCGTACGGCCCAGTCATGTCGGTCACACCGGGCGTCTGCAGGTCCGCCTCGATCATGCCCCACACCGCTTTGGCCACACCCGGTACGGTAAACGCCGCCAAGCCCGCGGCCGGGTCGGTGGGGGGGAGCACATCGATCGGACCCAACCGCTCGGCCAGCGCCTGGGCGATCTCCTGCGTGTGGCGGGACGCCCAGATGCCCGAGCAGTTGATGCATCCCCGGCCGCTGTTGATATGCACGCTCTCGGCCATGACATCCACGTAGTCTTCCCACCGATCGACGACGTCATCGCCCAGGAGGATCTTGGAGAAGCCCGGGCCGTGGGCCTGCACGCGGGGATTGCCGCGATACTGATCCACGGTAGGCTGCCCCCCGAAGATCATGGCGCGCGGCACACCGGACAAGACCGCGGCACCCGCCTCGGGACCGCCCGGATAGAGTGCGAACACCTCGCTCGGCACGCCGGCGGCCACGAAGGCCGCCACCATGCGAAAGGGTGTCCAGGGTTCCTGGGGACCGGGCTTAAGGACCAGGCCGAGCTGGAGGGGAATGGCGGGCAGCCACAACGTGTGAACGCCCGGCGAGTTCGACGGCAGTACGGCGCCGAGCACGGGGGACTGCGCCTGATAACTGACCAACACGCCGCGTCCTTCCTGGCCGTAGCCCCGCGTCAGGATGTCCAGGTCCAGTCCGCGCGTCAGGCAGTCGAGGATCTGGTCCATGTGGCGGAGCACGAACGAGTTCTTGGTCATGTTCGCGCGGCACATGTGCTCGGGCAGGCCCGTCGAAGCGGACTGCTGGTGCACGAATTCGGCCGGAGTCTGCGTCCCATCTCCCAGCGGCAACGTACCGTGCTCGTACAGGTCGGCCGCCTGCTGCACCCGCGCGATGAGTTCGCGGATGGGGATCCGGCACAGGCAGTCCCGGGCCGCCTGCGCCTTGCGCAGATCCCGCTGGATGATCCCGCCATTGGCCTGGCTCACCTTGGCAATCGGCTCGCCGGTACTGAAGTGCACGACCTCGTCCACTTCCAGCGATTCGTACGGTTTGCCCCATCGCAGGACCGGGAGGTTCAACACGATCGGAGTCTCCAGGAAAATGTCACGGCGGCGCGATTCCGCGGGACGGGCCGAGCGTCTGGCAGCCGCACGTCCCTGTCAGTATACGCCGACGGTTGTTTGAGCCGCCACACCGTGGTAAGGCCGCACGCCACTGATCCCGTCCCACGGGTAGGTCAGGTAGGGCCGTTCGCGTTCCCCCTCATCCCGCTCGAGGAATCCCGGCACGAAGAATTCCCGCGTCAGGGTCGTCAGCTTGACGCGGCCCGTCGCGCCGTAGTCAACGACCTGCAGGGGATCGTCAAAGCTGACGACTTCCACGACGGCCCTGGGCTGCGGCGCGTAATAAGTGATCTTGTACTTCTCCGCCGCCGTGACCGGTCTGCTGCAGGCCAGTCCCATCAACGTGTTGCCGTACGTGGGTGTCATGTACACGCCGCCGACCTCGGGCGGCCCGCCCAGCAGTTCCTCGACGGCATACCGCGTCCACTGCGGCGTGAACTCCGTCCCCCCGGAAAAGATCCCCGTGATCCCGACGGCGGGAATGCTGGTGTCACGCTCCTCGAGTCCCAGGGCCAGGGCCTCGAGCAGCTTCGGCGTGGCAAACATGCACCGGATGTCGTGCCCGGCGGTGAGGATGGTGATCGCCTGGTCGATGCAGTGTTTCTTGTAGGCGTTGAGATGTTCCATCCAGCCGAGCTTGATCAGCTTGATCACCCAGCGCGGATCGAGGTCGATGCAGAAACAGATGCCGCCGCGGTACTGTGCGAGGTGTTCCACGGCCAGCCGCAGGCGGCGCGGGCCCGAGGGGCCGAGCATGAGCCAGTTCGCGCCCCGGGGAAAATACTGATCGGGAAGCGTGTCGCTGAAGAGCTCATAGTCGATCCGGAAATCGTCGATCACCACACGGCTCTTCGGAATCCCGGTGGTGCCGCCCGTTTCGAACACGTAGGTGGGTTTGTCGGCCAGCGCCTGGGGGACCCAGCGACGTACCGGCCCCCCGCGGAGCCAGTCGTCTTCGAACAGCGGGAATTTCTTCAGATCCTCAAAACCACGAATGTCGCGCAACGGGTCGAACTTCAACGTGGACTTCTTTTCCAGCCAGAAAGGACACGCGGTGGACTCGTGAAAGTGCCACCCCATCATCTCCACCGTGTGGGCATCCAGCTGCTCGCGCGCAGCGAGATGGCGTGACGCCAGATCATCCGCAATTACACCGTCGGCAGGATTCATGCCTGGCCCTCCTCAGTCGAGCGCTCACGAAGGGAGAATGGTGGCCGCGACCGGACAACGTCTCTCCGACTTGGCATGGTAACCCACCGCGGCAGCGAGGGAAGTAGTCGCCGGCACGTTCCCGAGCTGACGCTCCGGGTTCTGACTCCCGCGGGGCGGTTCGTGAGGTGCCGCCGGCCACCCGGAATTGCGCGCGCTCACACGCTGCTCGTCGTCAGGCAGAGCGGCCGGGGTCAGCGCGGTGCATTGGGCGCGTAGCTCAACTGGGACAGCACCTGCAACACGCCGTTGAGGTGGGCCAGCCGAGGACCGAACCGATCGACGAATTCGTTGAGCATGAACTCGCCGTCCAGCAGCGAGTCCTCGTGCGTTTCAATCTCGTCGGTGAGGTTGTGCAGGAACTGCGTCTGGACACGGCTGAGCGTTTCGGCCGCGGAGCGACAGCAGCGGGCCAACTCAGGATTGGCGTCCTTCCACTGTCCCAGCTCCGTGGCACGCTGCCGCTGCGCCGCATTCATCTGGTGATTCAGCTCCCTGAGCAGCTGATTCTGCTGTTCCTGGTTCGCCACCACCTGTCTCAACAGCGCCACGATCAGATCGCCGGTATCAATCTCGCTGTCCAAGCGACCGGACGACGCGTCGGCCGAAACATCGATGCGGAACATGGGCAGCTGCTGCGGATCAGGACTCATGCAGATTTCTCCTCCGTTGCGGAAACCCCAGTATAAACAATTCGCGAGCGTTGTCGAGTTCGAGCGTCCCTGCCGCGGCGGCTGGGTGGTTGCCGCTCGCTACAATCGCGATCCTCGCTAAAGTCGTCGGGGTCGGACGCCCGATGGAATGCGAGGGGCCGGCCTGGCGGTGGCAACTTGGTCCTGTGCGATACCGCGCGATAACGCAGCTGGGACGAGCTTCATGATGCGATCGGGTAGCCAAAAGTTGTTGCCTGCTCTCGGTTTCTTGACGGTCACGTGCGATCCCGACCAGGGACTCTTCGGCGGCTACCTGGTCCTCAACTTGCTCGGCCGGCCGCTGGAGTTCCACTGCACGGCGCCGGTGCGCCCGAACCGGGCACAGGCCATCCTCTACGGACCCTCACTCGATCCGTACCTCTGTGGCGAGCGGATCGGCCACACATTGCTCGAAAAAGGTCGCGTCTCCCCCCGACTTGTCTTCACAGACCGTCTGCCGGTGATGGCGGCTCGCCCGCTGGTCGCCACGTCCCTGGTGCTGGTGTGCGGTGCCGCATCCCAGACGTTTGCCGGCGACGGCGAGGCCAGCGTGGCGGCCACGGGGACTGCGGAGACCGCGGCGGACGAGCGGGCCGCGTCCGCCCGGACGGAACTGCCCGGGCTGCTGCTCGAGCGGTTTGCACTAGGTGCGTACCAACTGGGCGTGCTCGCGGCACATCCTGACGACCGGGCGCAGGTGGCGGAGTACTGGCCCCACTTTGCGGACCAGATCGCGTTGGAGGAGCCGTTTGGCCGCATTCGCGAGGCGATCGACGAAGCCCGCAGCGGCGCCGCCTGATGGCGGGAAAGAAGGTCGTCATGCCCGAGCCGGTCGTATGCCACGCGTGGGATCTGTCCATCCCCGTCCACACGTTCGCCACGGGATGGCTGACGGCCGTGCGGCGTCCGACCCCCGTGGTGACCACCAGTGCGACGCTCGACGTGCCCCGGCCTGCGGTGCTCTCCGTACGGATTCGCCCGCTGCCGGTCGCGACCCGGAGTTACACGTTTCCCGAGCTGCCGGTCGGGCGTCAACCAGCGCCCGGCGGCGCGGCGACGCCGCGCGCGCAGGTGCCGCCCGCCGCGCGGCGCACCTGCACACGCATCGAGCCGCCGCGCGATATCGTCAAGCTGCAAGACCGGCTCTATTACCTCCTGCAGCCGCCGCTCGAGTCGCTCGTCTCATCCGGCCAACTGGCGTTGCCCGCGCAGCCTTTTCCGTACCAGTATCAGGGCATTGCGTTTCTGTATCCGCGCTACGCCGCGATCCTGGCCGACGAGATGGGATTGGGCAAGACGATGCAGGCCATTACCGCCGCGCGCCTGCTGCTGCGCAGCGGAGAAATCCGCTCTGTCCTGCTCATCTGCCCGAAACCGCTGGTCAGCACCTGGCAGCGCGAGTTTGCGCAATGGGCGCCGGAGCTCCCGGTAAGCGCAATCGAGGGGGACCAGGGCCGTCGCCACTGGCAGTGGCAGCAGACGAACCCGCCGGTGAAGATCGCCAACTACGAACTGCTCTTGCGCGACGCCGACGTGCTGCGGTCCAGTGCGGTACACTTTGACCTCGTCGTGCTGGACGAAGCACAACGCATCAAGAATCACGCGAGTTCGACGAGCCAGATCGTGCGTGCCATCCGCCGCGGCCGCTCCTGGGCTCTGACCGGTACGCCGATTGAAAACAGCTCGGACGACCTGGTGGCCATCTTCGAGTTCCTGCAACCGGGCTACCTGCAACCCAGCATGCGTTCGCGGCGGATCGGTCAGGCCGCGCGCGACTACGTCCTGCGCCGCACGAAAGATGCAGTGCTGAAGGACCTGCCTCCGAAACTCTTCCGCGATGCCAACCTGGACTTGACGCCCGAACAGGAGCACGCGTATCGGCAGGCGGAAGAACGCGGGATCATCCAGCTGTCCGCGCTGGGCGAGGCGCTGACGATCCAGCACGTCTTCGAGCTCGTTCTGCGCCTCAAACAGATCTGCAACTTCGACCCCCTCACCGGCGCCAGCAGCAAGCTGGAACGACTCGAAGCGGACCTCGACGAGGTTGCCGCCAGCGGGAAGAAGGCAATCGTCTTCAGCCAGTGGGTGCAGACGATCGCTGCGCTGCGCAAGCCGTTGGCCCGATTCCGACCGCTCGAATACCACGGCCGCATTCCATCGCCGCAGCGGGACGGCGTGATTGCCCGATTTCGCGACGATGCCGCTCGACCGCTGCTGATGATGAGCTACGGCGCGGGGAGCGTCGGACTCAACCTGCAGTTCTGCAGCTACGTCTTCCTGTTCGATCGCTGGTGGAACCCGGCCGTGGAAGATCAGGCCATCAACCGTGCTCACCGCATCGGGGCGGTCGGGCCCGTCACGGTCACCCGCATGCTCACGCTCAATACGATCGAACAGCGCATCGAACAGGTGCTCGAGGAAAAGCGGCAACTGGCCGCCCGCGTCTTCTCCGAAACGGGCGAACCCGATTCCCTGGGATTGACCCAGCAGGATATCTTCGGACTGTTCAATCTGGCAGCGCCGGCCGCCGGCAAGAGAGCCGCCTGACCACGCGGTTCGCCTCACACCACCCCGCTGAGACCCGCCGGCTCCACACGGCCAGGCGTGCGGTCACGAACGATTGCGACGAAGCGGCGGCGGCGAGTACCATGGTACGATGCGGCGCGCCGGCGAATGTACACTCAGCCGCAGCACTTACCGACAGAGACCGCCGCATCAGGATGGGATCCGCAACGTATCAGTACGACGTGATTGTGGTCGGGGCCGGACACGCCGGCACCGAAGCCGCGCTGGCCGCCGCGCGGATGGGCGCCCAGGTCGTCCTGCTCACGACCAATCTCGACACGATCGCCCAGATGAGCTGCAATCCGGCCATTGGGGGTGTCGCGAAGGGCCAGATCGTGCGCGAAATCGACGCGCTGGGCGGCGCGATGGGGCAAGCCATCGACGCCACGGGCATCCAGTTCCGGCTGCTCAACCTCCGCAAAGGCCCCGCCATGCACAGCCCGCGCGCCCAGGCGGACAAAAAGGCCTACCAGCAGCACATCAAACTCGTCGTCGAATCGCAACCCAACCTGGCCGTCCGGCAGGAAACGGTCGAGGATCTCCTCACTCAGCCCCCAGCACCCGGAACCAAGTCGGCCGGCCACCGCGTGTGCGGCGTCCAGGTGCGCGGCCATGCCGTCTACCTCGCGCCGGCCGTGATCCTCACCACGGGCACGTTTCTCCAAGCCTTGATGCACACCGGCCAGTCGCAGACACCCGGCGGCCGCGCCGGCGAAGGTACGACCACCGGGATCAGCGGCGCCCTGCGCCGGCTCGGCGTGCGCATCGAGCGGTTCAAAACCGGCACACCCGCCAGGCTCAACGGCCGCACCATCGACTATCAGCAGACCGAGATGCAGCCGGGTGATGAACACCCCCAGCCGTTCTCATTCCTGACGACTCACCTGCACGTCGACCAGCTCCCCTGCTGGATTACCCACACCACCCCCGCCGTCCACGATCTGATTCGGGCCAATCTGCACCGTGCGCCGATGTACTGCGGGCAGATCAAAACGACCGGACCGCGTTATTGCCCCTCGATCGAAGATAAAGTCGTGCGGTTCCCCCAGCGCAGCAGTCATCAGCTGTTCCTGGAACCCGAAGGTCGGGAGACGGCCGAAGTGTACGTCAACGGCATTCCCACCAGCCTGCCGCGAGACGTCCAGGATGCGATGTTGCGGCTCATTCCCGGCCTGGAACGCGCTCAGATCATGCGGTATGGCTACGCGGTCGAGTATGACTACTGCCCGCCCGAGCAACTTCGTCCCACGCTGGAGTCCAAGTCCGTCGCCGGCCTGTTTCTCGCCGGCCAGATCAACGGCACCACCGGTTATGAAGAGGCCGCGGCACAAGGCCTCTTAGCCGGCGCCAATGCCGTGCTCTGCCACCACCGGCACCAGGAAGGACTGGCCATCAGCCGCGATCAGGGCTACATCGGCGTCCTGGTCGATGACCTGGTCACGCGCGGTGTCGACGAACCCTACCGGATGTTTACCAGTCGAGCGGAATATCGGCTGCTCCTGCGCCAGGACAACGCCGATCGACGGCTGACTCCCCTGGCCCATCAGTTTGGACTGGTCGACAACCTGCGGTGGGATCGCCTGCAGCAGAAGGAAGATCATATTGCCCAGGTCGTCCAGTTGCTGGAAACACTACGTGCCAATGACGTGCCGCTGGCCAAAGTCCTGCGGCGTCCCGAGACCACCTGGGAGGACCTCTGCGAGCGTGTGGCCGAGCTGCGGCAGGTACCCGCTGACGTCGCGTCCCAGGTGACGTACGACATCAAGTACGCCGGATACGTCCAGCGGCAGCAGGAGCAAGTCCAGCGGCAGCGGCGGCTGGCACACAAGCGTATCCCGGCCGACTTCGACTTCGATCAACTGGCCCAGCTCCGCGTCGAAGCCCGCCAGAAACTGGCCAAACACCGCCCGCTGAGCCTCGACCAGGCCAGCCGGATCAGCGGTATTACGCCGGCCGACATCGCCCTGCTGATGGTTTATCTCGCGAACCGAGGCAGCCACATCTGAGCTGGCGAGACCGCCGCTGCAGACCGCCGCGTCACATTCGCCGCAGCATCTCCAGCTTCACGACGGGCGTACCGGAGAATGCGTCCAGATCCGCCGGCGGACATTTTGGGAGCAAATCACACTGTACCAACGTAAGACCATTGCAGATATAAACTTGCGACAGAAATATCAATCTTGACTGTAACCCGGGGACTTGTATAATCTCTGCGGCTGGCAAATTCGGTAATTTCGGAAGAACCGGCCGAGCTTGCCAACTAACAGCGGTTCAGGGAGGTGTGTCAATTACACACACCGCGGAACTTGATTAACGAGGGAGCTAGGGGCTAGCAGCGGCGTCGCGTATCAAGGAGGTACGGGGGTCTTCCGGCGTGGACAGGTGACCACTACAGCACGGGACCCTTGGGCACGCTAGTCCGGCCATCGACGAGGAAGGATGGTTGATCGCCATGTCAAGTAAAACTGTCTTTACAACGGGTGAAGCGGCCAAGATCTGCAAGGTCA
>JALOQX010000469.1 GCA_025459265.1 Pirellulaceae bacterium
CCGCCTCGCCCTCCCGGGGTCGGCTCGCCCTCCCGGGGTTGAATTCAGTGTACAGGTGCCATCCAGCGAGGAGAAGTTAACGACGCGGGGCGGACGGCTTGGCCCGAGTCTGGCGGTCAGCTGGTATTCTCGAGGATTCCGTCTCGTTCTTGGCCGTGGCCGTGTCCCCACACCGCAGGTCCTCGTCACCCACCATCGCCGGTTGCTCCAAAATGCTGCAGCAACTACGCTTAAGCCATGGGCAGCGTCGGGCCGCGGGTTCGACGGCCCGGCCCAACCAAGCATTCTCAGTATCACGCTGTGGCAAACGTCCTGGTAACCGGCGGTGCCGGGTTCATTGGGTCCCATCTGACCGAAGCGCTGCTGGACCGGGGCGATGCCGTCGTCGTGGTGGACGACGAGTCCACGGGGCGCTACGAGAATCTGTCGGCGGTGCATGGCCATCCCCGGCTGACGTACATTCGAGGTTCGATCGGGGACCCGCCACTTGTCCAGCGCGTCATGGCCGACGTGGATCAGGTCTATCACCTGGCCGCGGCGGTTGGCGTCGCCTTGATCGCCCGGCAGCCGATTCAGACGATCGAGCGGAACATCTACCCGACTCAGCTGCTTCTGGACCAAGTTTGTCAGCGGGTGGCGCAGGGCGAGTCGGTCAAGCTGTTTCTGGCCAGCACGAGCGAGGTGTACGGCAAGAATCCCAAGCCGCTTTGGGACGAAGACGACGACCTGGTTTTTGGCTCCACGACGCGTGCGCGCTGGTCATACGGCGCGTCGAAAGCAATTGACGAGTTCCTGGCGCTGGCTTGTTGGCGTCAGGCCCACGCGCCGGTCGTGATCGGGCGGTTCTTTAACGTCGTTGGGCCGCGGCAGTCCGGTGCTTACGGCATGGTGCTGCCGCGTTTCGTGCAGGCCGCAGTGGCCGGCCAGCCATTGGTGGTACACGACGACGGCCTGCAGGTGCGGTGTTTCGCCCACGTACACGACGTGGTCCGGACTGTGCTCGCGTTGATGGATGAGCCCACGGCGGTGGGACGCGTCTTCAACATCGGGAGCGACCAGCCGATCTCGATTCTTGAGCTCGCCCAGCGCGTGGTGCATCTGGCCGGATCGGCGTCGCGGGTCGAGTTTCAGAGCTACACGGACGCCTACGACCGGGATTTCGAGGACGTACGGCGTCGGGTGCCCAACCTGGGTCGGCTCAGGAACACGATCGACTATCGTCCGGCGTACGACATGGACGCGATCATCCGGGAATTAGTCGGCCGGTAGACGTGGTGAAAGCTTGACATTTCCGCCTCCGGAGAGTCGAATTAAGGCGTTGCCCGAAATTCACTTGCGAACGCTCGGTGGGCTCCGCTGGCGGAGCCTTTACCGAGCGTATGTCGGCAACTTCTGGTCCGCCGGCGCAGTCGCGCTGTACCTTGCGCGTCCACGAGAATACGAACACGAGGCACGGGCGAGGAGAGGCTCCATGAGCTTGCGGAACCTATACGTCCGTCGGCTGGCTCAGCTGGCGTCGCGGCCTGTAGCGAGGATTCCCATGCAATTTCAGCGTCGATCTCGGGTTTCGGCCTTCACCCTGGTGGAAATGCTGGTCGCGATGGCCCTGTCACTGGTCATTATTCTGGCCGTCACGCAGGTCTTTCGTCTGGTGGGAGACAACGTGGTGGCCAGCCGCGCGATGCTGGAGATGTCGGGTCAGCTGAGGTCGGCCGCGGACCAACTGCAGCGCGATCTGGGCGGCGTGACCGTCTCGGTGCGGCCCTGGCCGGAAACATCGTCCGATGCGGGCTACTTCGAGTACTACGAAGGCCCGTTCTGGGACCTCGGGCTCGGACCAGCTGCGGCGGCACCGTACACCGAGACGAGTGTCGGCGACATCGACGACGTGCTGATGTTCACGGCCCGCTCGACTGGCATGCCGTTCATCGGCCAGGTCATGGCCTCATTCGATCCGACATCGGACCCGGCCAAACCGCGGCTAATGATTGACTCGGCGGATCCGACGCACCGCGAGGTCCTGGAGTCCCAAGTGGCGGAGGTGGTGTGGTTTACGCGAT
The DNA here is from genome assembly GCA_025459265.1 of Pirellulaceae bacterium. GTDB lineage: Bacteria > Planctomycetota > Planctomycetia > Pirellulales > Pirellulaceae > JAAYDI01. The sequence goes on from JALOQX010000469.1 coordinate 2,061, forward strand.
TCAATGATCGCAACCGCAATCGCCAGCCGGATGCCGGTGAGCTGACGTTGCATCGCCGCGTGCTGCTGGTGCTGCCGAACCTGGACCTGACTCATCCGACGATCCAGGCCATGTCGCCGCTGCAGTTCTACAGCACCTTTGATCTGTCTGTCCGCACGACGCAGATCGATCCCAGCACGTGGGCCCGCCTGCCAAATTCGCTCAACGACCTGGCGCGCCGCGAGAACCGGATCGCACACGATGTGTCCGGAGCTTATCCGACCTATGGCAGCCTGCTGACTCCCAATCGGCCGTTCCCGTCGCTCTTGTGGCGCGCGTTGCTCGTGCCGCAGGGTTCCGTCGTCACGCCCGGGGCGAACGGGGCCTGGGGCGAGGTCGGCGTGGATGATGACGGAGCCAACGGAATCGATGACGTGGGCGAGGCGGGACACTTTGGAACGGATGATCTGACGCTGATCATCGACTCGCCCGACGTGACCGGGCTGCTCTTCCCCCCGCCGCCGTTCCCGACGTATCCAGGTCGAACGGCCTGCGCCGAGTCGTTTGGCAGTGATCTGGTACTGACCAACCTGCTGGCGTTTGACGTCCAGGCGTACGACCCGAGTGTCCAGGTGCAACGGGCCGTATCAGGCAACGATCCGGTCCTGCCGAGTGATCCGGGCTACCGAGTCCTTGCCGGTAACCACGCGGATGTGATCGGGACGGGCGGATATGTTGACCTGTTTTTCGCGCGCTACGTGGGGGTGCCGTCGCCCTTTTCCGAGTTCTCAGACCGCCCGCTGGTCCGCTCGGGGATGCAGCTCGCCACCCCAACCTTCTGGGGGCAGCCACCGATCGTTTGCCTGCCCGCCGTGTACGACACCTGGTCGCTGTCGTACGAGCAGGACGGTCTGGATCAGGACCTCGTGTTTGTCCCCCCCGACACGCGGGGCCCGGACCAGGGCACCAACGGCATTGACGACGATCCCTTTACGCACGGCGTGGATGACGTCGGCGAGCGCGAGACGTCGCCCCCTTACCCGACCCCCTTGCGCGGCATCCAGGTGCGGATGCGGATTATTGACCGCGACTCGCGCCAGGTCCGGCAGATGACCGTGTCGTCCGATTTCGTTCCCGAATGAAGACTCGCCCGCCCCATGTGATCCGGTTGCGTGAGCCGTGGGAG